>DASRIK010000427.1:0-12966 GCA_035650035.1 Burkholderiales bacterium
CGAGCGCGATCGGATAGCCGAGTGTCCAATGGAGCTCCGGCATGAATTCGAAATTCATGCCGTAAATGCCGGCAATCATCGTCGGGACCGCCACCAAAGCGCCGTAGGACGCAAGTCTCTTCACGGTTTCGCTTTCGTGCGCGTTGATGAGCGAGAGGTTCACCGAGATCGCGGTCGTCACCATCTCGCGCAGGCTGTCGATCGTCTGATTGATCCGGAAGAGGTGGTCGTAGACGTCGCGGAAGTAATCCTGCGTGCTTGCGACGATCTCCGGAACACGCCCGCCGTAGAGCTTGCCCGCGGCCTCGTGCAAGGGGCCGGCAGCGTGTCTCAGGACCATGAGCTTGCGCTTCAGCGCATAGAGCGCTTTGACGTTCTCCGCCGAAGGCTCCCCCTCGAAAATGCGCTCCTCGATCGTGTCGAGCTCGTTTTCCAGCGAATCGATCACGGGAAAATAGCGATCCACCACCGTATCCATGAGGACGTAGAGGACGTAACCCGGCCCTTCCTTCAGGAGATGAGGCTCGCGCTCGCAGCGTTCCCGCACGCTCGCGAAACCCTGTTTCGCACGTTTGCGCACCGATAGCACGTAGTCGCGGCCGACGAAAACGTCGATCTCACCGACGAGCAACTCGTCGCCTTCGAGCTCGACGGTGTGCATCACCGTGAAGATGCAGTCGCCGTATTCCTCGACCTTGGGCCGCTGATTGCCGTGTAGCGCGTCCTCCACGGCAAGCTCGTGCAGGCCGAACGCGACCCGCATTTCTTCGAGCTCCTCGGGCGTCGGATCGCGCAATGCGACCCAGACGAAGCGGCCCGGCTTACCGAGGTGCGCTCTGATCTCCTCCTTCGGTATGTCCGCGACCTTCTTTCCACCTTCGTATACGGCGCATCTGACGAGCATCACGACCTCCTGCGCGATGTTACTACGCGGTCAGCGCGGACCGGCCAGGCTTGACACGCGGCATTTCGATGCGTGATAAAGCTGCGGATGTTGCTGAAGAAGCTCATGCAAGCGATCGGCACGCCGAAAAGCGGCAGCGCCGCCGCGGCCGTCGAATACCCGCTCGAGCTCGAAGCGAAACTCGGCGGCCTGCATGCGAAGGCGCCCATTCAGGTGCATCTGGACATCCTTCATGGTGATTTACGCATCGGCAGCGAACGCTTCGTAGATCTCTATTTCCGGTGCCTCGAGGCGACCGGTACGGCACTCACGCCATTCACCGTCTTTCAGCGCTTCCAGACCCGCCAGGATCTGGTCCGGTACTTTCTCGCTACGCTCGGCGTGCCGGGCGCGCGCACGGAATGCGGCGCGTACCGTGGTGCGACGGCCCTGCTCCTCTGCCACGCGTGGCGCAGTATCGACGCATCTTTCCGCGGCGACGGCTTTTATCTCATCGACAGTTTTTCCGGCACGAGCGCTTCGACCGTTCACGATCTCATTCCCGTGCGCAACACGGACGGGGCGCCGCAGATGGCCCCGTTCTTTCCGCCCGGCAAAACCGACGTCACGGTCGATGTCGTGCGCGGTTATTTCTCGGAGTTCCCGGGCGCGACTCTCTGTGAAGGCTGGATTCCGGACGTCTTCGCGAAGCTTCCGACGACTGCGTGGTCATTCGTCCATCTCGATCTCACGCTCTACGAGCCCACTCTGGCGGCGCTTCAGTATTTCTATCCGGCGCTCTCGACGGGTGGGGTGATCGTCTGCGACGGCTCGCTCTTCTGTCCCGGCGTTCAGCAGGCTCTCGACGAGTTCTCGGCCACGTCCGGCGCGGCTTACGTGACGCTCGGCTATCGCGAAGCTGTTTTCATGAAGGCCTGAGCGTTTCCGGGCGGACATGTTCACGGGGCTGCTCAAGCGCTTCTTTCGACGTACGCCGCCGGAGCGGGATGTCTGGTTCGAGCAGGTGATGACCTCGCAGCAGGCCGGTCACTACGCGGAAGCCGTGGCGCTTTGCGAGTCGCGCCTTGCGGAGAGTCCCGATGATCTCGACGCGATGCAGGCGCTCGCAGCGGCCCTGCTCGCCCAGGGCCGCGCCGACGAGGGTCTCACCTGCCTGCGGAAAGCGACAGCGGCCAGGCCGACGGATCCGCAACTCCTCGTAACGCTTGCGCGCGTGTGTGCCGCCGTAGGCCACATCGAAGAAGCCATCGAAAATTACAACAGGGCGCTCGCGCTGCGCCCGGATTCACCGGAAGCCGCTGACGGGCTCATTTCGCTACTCAAGGCGCTCGAACGTTACGACGAAGCGGAAGACCGCTGCCGCGAATCGATCGGCAAGAGTGGCGACTCTGCGCCCCGGCGCCACGCGCTCGCGGCGGTGCTATTCGAGCAGGGACGCGTCGACGAGGCGATCGTCGAGTTGCAAGCTTCACTTACGTTGCAGCCTGACGCCCCCGTGGTTCACAGCGACCTGCTTCGCGCGCTCAATTACGCAGAAGGCGTGGAGCCGCCAACCGTATATGAAGCACACGCGGCCTGGGGACGGCGCCATGCCCGAGCGCTCAGCGAAAACGCACTTCCGCACGCGAACGATGCCGATGCCGGACGGCGTCTGCGCGTCGGTTATGTATCGCCGTACTTCCGGAAGCACGCCGTCACGTTTTTCTTCGAATCCATGGTCGAGCACCACGACCGCGAATGGTTCGAGCTGGTGCTGTACGCGGACGTTGCGCGTCCCGACGAATACTCGGAGCGCCTTCGGGCGCATGGCGCGCAGTGGCGCTCGACGGTCAATGTGACCGACGCGGCGCTCGCGCAGATGGTCCGCGACGATCGCATCGACATCCTCGTGGACCTGAGCGGCCACACGCCGCGTCACCGCCTGCTCGCTTTCGCGCGGCGTCCCGCGCCCGTGCAAGTCACGTGGAACGGTTATCCGAATACGACCGGCATGAGCGAGATCGACTATCGCGTGACGGATGCCTGCTGCGATCCGCCGGGCACGACTGAGGGACTCCATACCGAAGAGCTCGTGCGGCTTCCGGGTCTGTACATGTCGTGGCGCCCGCCGGCCGACGCACCCGGCCCAGGTCCATTGCCGATGACCCTCGCTGGTCGCGTCACGTTCGGATCGTTCAATGCGTGCTACAAAATCACCGCTGGCATGGTTCGGCTCTGGGCGCGCCTTTTGCGCGAAGTCGCCGATTCACGGCTGATTCTGTTCACGGTGCCGCGCGGGCGTGCGGAAGATCGGCTGCGTGCGCTCTTCGAGGCGGAAGGTCTCGGCGCGGACCGCGTGGAAATGCGCTCGCGCGTGAGTCACGAAGCATTTCTCGAGGCACACCGGGAAGTCGACATTGCGCTCGACAGCTTTCCTTATCACGGTACGACCACGACGTGCTTTTCGCTCTGGATGGGGGTGCCGGTCGTTTCGCGGGTCGGCGCGACGCATGTGTCTCGCGTCGGTCTCACGATTCTGTCGAGCATCGGACTTTCCCGGCTCGCCGCGGTCGGACCGGACGAATACGTCGCCGCTGCCGTCGCGCTTTCGCGCAATCCTGCCGAGCTCGGCGCGTTGCGCAGCGGACTGCGCGAGCGGATGCGTCGCTCTCCGTTGACGGACGGGCTGGCTTGCGCCAGAGCGCTCGAGCATGCCTGTCGCGCGATGTGGGCGAAGTGGTGCGCGTCGCATCGCGACCGCTGAGCACGAACAGCCTCGCGGTACCCGAGAAGCGCATGTCACGTCCGTCCGCGCGCCAGCGTTACTCAGACGAGCAGCCCCACGGTCGCGCCCGTGGCAAGTGTCGCAAGCGTGCCGGAAACCAGCGAGCGCGTGCCGAGGGACAGCACTTCGGTTCGGCGTTCCGGCACCATCGCGGTGAGCCCGCCCACGAGTATGCCGAGGCTCCCGAAATTCGCGAAACCGCAGAGGGCGTAGGTCATGATGATGCGGCTGCGCTCGCTCAACGCTTCCGGGCCGAGTTTCGCCATGTCGATATACGCGATGAACTCGTTCAGGACCGTCTTGGTTCCCATCAGCACACCGGCGGCTCCTGCTTCGCTCCACGGGATGCCTGCACACCAGACAAGCGGCATCATCACCACACCGAGCGCGCGCTGAAGCGTAATGGGAGAGCCGCCGTAGGCAGGGAGCAGGGCAAGCACGAAATTCACCAGCGTCACCAGCGCAATCAGCACGATCAGCAAAGCGACGATATTCAGCAGAAGCGTAAGGCCATCAGCCGTCCCGCGCACCACGGCATCCATCGAGCTTCTGTACGACGATACGTCTATGCACACCGCCTCCGCAGGCGGACCCTGCGGCGGAATCATGAGGGCCGATACGATGATCGCTGCGGGCGCGCTGATCAGCGACGCCGCGAGTATGTGGCCCATCGCGTTGGGCACGACCGGTTCGAGAACGGTCGCGTAAAGCACCATGACCGTCCCCGCGATCGTGGCCATCCCGCACGTCATCACGATGAAAAGCTCGCCGCGGCTCAAAGCCGCAAGGTACGGACGCACGACGAGCGGCGCTTCCACCATGCCGACGAAAATGTTCGCAGCAGTGGACAGCCCGACGGCGCCGCCGACACCCATGGTTTTTCGCAGGAGCAGCGACATGCCCTGCACGATCCACGGCAGCACGCGCCAGTAAAAGAGCAGCGCCGACAGTGCGCTCACCACGAGAACCAGCGGCAACGCGCGAAACGCGAGAACGAACGAGCTTCCGGTGCCGCTGGCACTGTAGGGCTCCGGACCGCCGCCCAGGAAGCCGAACACGAAAGTCGTACCGGCCTGCGTTGCACGATCGAGCGCAAGCATCGCGTCGTTCGCCGCGAGAAAAAACTGCCTCAGCGGAGGCGTCTTCAACAGAAGCACGGCGAGAGCGAGCTGGAGGACGAGCCCCGGCAGCACGATGCGCCACGGTACCGCCCGTCGATTCTCGCTGAGCGCCCATGCGCAGGCGAGCAGCAGGAAAAGCCCCGCCGCGCTATGCAGGACCGACGGAGCGAATGAGCCCACCGGCGGGCTTACTCCGACGCCCCGAGTGCGGCGGCGAGTATCGCGGCTTCGTCGCGCGCCGCCACGACTTCCATCACTTCGCGGAACACTTCCAGATGGCGGCCGATTGACGGTCGCATCAGCACCAGCACGAACGCAGTGGGTGTGTGAGACTTCGCGGTGGTCGCCGCATGGCTCCCCAGCAGATCGCCGACGAGCCTGCGCACAATCATGAGCCGCAGCGCAGCCTTCCGACGGGCACCGGCTGAGCTGTCACTCCCGGCGCCATACCGTCCCTTGCGCCGTATCTTCCAGCGCAATCCCCGCTTCGCTCAGCTCCTTGCGGATACGGTCGGCTTCGGCGAAGTTTCTGGCTTTTCGCGCAGCTGCACGCGCTGCGATGAGCTCGCCGATCCGCTGCGGCTCGAAGCCGCCCTGCGCCGGCAGCGCCTGAAGAAACGCGTTCGGCTCGCGCTCGAGCAGCCCGAGAACGCCGCCGAGCGATTTCAGCAGTTGCGCGTGCTCCGGCGTCCGGGACTTGTTCAGCTCGTTTGCGAGCTCGAACAGCACCGCGACGGCTTCCGCCGTGTTGAAGTCGTCATCCATCGCCTGGCGAAAACGCGCAGCGTACGGACCGTTCCAGTCGACGGCCTGCGCTTCCAGATCCCAGCCTTTGAGCGCCGTGTAGAGCCGCGTGAGCGCGTGCTTCGCGTCGTCGAGATGCTGATCGGAATAGTTGAGAGGGCTGCGGTAGTGCGCGCGGGCGATGAAGAAGCGGACGACCTCCGCATCGTATTTCGCGAGCACCTCACGCACCGTAAAGAAGTTGCCGAGCGACTTCGACATCTTCTCGTTGTCGATGCGCACGAAACCGTTGTGCATCCAGTAATTGACGAACTTCGTCTGGTGGGCGCCTTCGGACTGGGCGATCTCGTTCTCGTGATGCGGAAACTGAAGGTCCTGCCCGCCCCCATGGATGTCGAAGTGCGTACCCAGGAGGCTCGACGACATGACCGAGCATTCGATGTGCCAGCCCGGCCGGCCCCGGCCCCAGGGCGACTCCCAGTAAGGCTCGCCCTCCTTTGCGTGCTTCCACAGGACGAAATCGAGAGGATCGTGCTTGGTGGTGCTCACCTCGACGCGCTCGCCCGCGCGCAGCTCTTCAAGGGACTTGCCGGAAAGCTTGCCGTACCCGGGAAACTTTCGAACCGCGTAGTTGACGTCGCCGTTTTCGGCGCGATACGCAAGGTTTCGAGCTTCGAGGACGTTAATCATCTCCAGCATGCCGTCGACGTACTGGGTGGCGCGCGGCTCGAGATCCGGTTTCTGGATTCCGAGCGCCGCCGCATCCTCGTCCATGGCGCGGATGAAGCGGGCGGTGAGCGCATCGATGGGCTCGTTGTTCTCGCGGGCGCGGGCGATGATCTTGTCATCGATATCCGTGATATTGCGCACGTAAGTCACGTCGTAGCCCGATGTGCGCAGCCACCGCTGGACGAGATCGAACACGACCATCATGCGCGCGTGGCCGAGATGACAGTAGTCGTACACGGTCATGCCGCAGACGTACATCCGGACCTTGCCGGGGGTGATGGGAAAGAAGTCCTGCTTCTCGCGCGCGAGCGTGTTATAAATCTTCAGCATGCCTTGGCTGAGACGCTAACTACGAAGTTCGTGGCGGGGAGTGTCGTGTGACGCGCAAGCTTCGATTTGAAGGCGAGTTGCGCTGCTGATCCGACGTTTGATTTGACTATTGTTATTGGTAGAATTTCGAGGATTTTGCCGATAACCTGCTGATATTCGACGAAGTATAACATGGGCCTTTCACGTATCGCGGTGCTCGTCCTTGCCTGCGCGCTCGCGCCCTGGGCGAGCTCGTGGGCGCAAAGCGATCCCTTGCAGGACGCGAACCAGCTCTTCCGCCAGAGTCAGTTCGATCGCGCCATGGAGCGCGTGAACAGCTATCTTGCCACGCGACCGAAAGACGCGAAGGGCCGCTTCCTCAAAGGCCTCATCCTCACCGAGCAGAACAAGCCGGGCGAGGCGATCAAGGTCTTCAGCGAGCTCTCCCAGGACTATCCGGAGCTGCCGGAGCCTTACAACAATCTCGCCGTGCTCTACGCCTCGCAGGGTCAGTACGAGAAGGCGAGAAGCTCGCTCGAGATGGCGATACGGACGCATCCGAGCTACGCGACCGCGCACGAGAATCTCGGCGACATCTATGCAAAAATGGCGAGCCAGGCGTACGACAAGGCTTTCCAGCTCGACCGCAGCAATCAGACCGCGCAAGGCAAGTTGAATCTGATCAAGGACCTCTTCTCGCAGACGAGCACCGCCAGCCGCACGCAGGCCAAGACCGTGGTCGCGAAAGCAGAGCCTCCTGCAACACCGGCTGCGCCGTCTCCGGCCGCAAAGGCCCCGGCGCCAGCGCCCGCAGCACCTGCCCAGAAGAGCGCGCCGCCGACACCTGCTGCAGAGCCGACGCCACCGAAGACTGCCGCGACTGTTGCGACCGCTCCGCCGTCGGTACCGCCTGCCGCCGCGCCTGCGGCACCTGCAGCACCGGCTAAAGCCACGGCAACAGGCAATCCCGACGAAGTGGTACGGGCGATCAACAACTGGGCGCGTGCATGGGCTTCGAACGACGTGCGAGGATATCTCTCGCATTATTCGGCCGATTTCCAGACGCCGAAAGGCGTCTCCCGCGGCGCCTGGGAGGCAGAGCGCCGTGCGCGTATCGCGAAGCCCCGAAAGATCGAAGTGCGTGTCGACTCCCCGAATGTCCGGTTCGACGAGAAAAACCGCGCGGTCGTGAGCTTTCGTCAACATTACAAGTCAGGGGCCCTCGACGTGACGGGTATGAAGACCCTGGTTATGGTCAAGAACGGGGACAAGTGGCAGATACAGCAGGAACGCAGCGGCAGCTGAACACCGGCTGCTCGAGCCTGCTCCGCAGGCTGGGCCCCGCGCTCATCGCGGCGGTTTCGCTCCCCCTCTCCATCGTTGCAGTCGCTGGCCAGCCGCTACAGCAGGTGTCCAGAGCAGCCCAGGCACCCGCCGTGGCCGTCGAGCCCGACGCTGTGCTCATCAAGACGCTGCTCGCCATCAAGGGCAACCAGCCCCACGTGGCGCTCGCCGAAGTCGAAAAGGTTCTTCAGGCCTATCCCAACTTCCGGCTTGCGCACCTGATCAAAGGCGATCTGCTGACGGCGCGCGCACAGCCTCTCAAGGCCGTTGGCGGCGCGGCAGGCGTGCCTTCCGATCGCCTGGCGGATCTTCGCGAGGAGGCCCGCGCCCGACTCGCGCGTTACCAGCACGAACGGCCGGTCGACCGCGTGCCTCGTTACCTCGTCCAGCTTCAGCCCGAACAGAGGTACGCGCTCGTGGTCGACACGTCGAAATCGACGCTCTATGTCTTCGAGAACCAGGGCGGCAACGTCCGGTATCTCGCGGACTATTACATCAGCAGCGGCAAGAACGGCATCGACAAGCTGCGCGAAGGTGACAAGAAGACGCCGCTCGGCGTCTATCACGTGACAAGCAGCATGCCGCGCGAAAAGCTGGCCGATCTGTACGGGGCCGGCGCATTCCCGATCAACTATCCGAACGAGTGGGACCGCCGCGAAGGCCGCAAAGGCTCGGGCATCTGGCTGCATGGCACGCCCTCGGACACGTTCAGCCGCCCGCCTCAGGCGAGCGACGGTTGTGTGGTCCTCACGAACCGCGACATCGACGCTATCCGGCAACGCATGCAGATCGGCCTCACCCCGGTCATCATTTCAAGCGATGTCGAGTGGGTGCCGGCCCAGGCGATCACTTCGACGCGCCAGGAGCTGAATGGCGCGCTGGACAGCTGGCGGCGCGATTGGGAAAGCCTCGACGCCGAGCGCTATCTCAAGCACTACTCTCCCGCATTCACTTCGGGAAGCCAGGGCTATAAGGACTTCGCGAAGCAGAAGCGGCAGGTGAACGCGGGCAAGCAATGGGTGAAGGTGAAGCTCGACCGCGTCAGCATCTTCCTGTATCCCGGCAAGGAAAAGCTCGCCGTGGTTACCTTCGACCAGGATTACTCGAGCAGCAATCTCGCGAACCGCATGCGCAAGCGCCAGTACTGGTTGAAGGAAGGCCCGACGTGGCGAATCGTGCATGAGGGTGCGGCGTGAGACGGGAAGCAGGGATCGATGCAACGTGGAGCAGGGACCCGCTCGCGGGATGCGACCGTGGAGCCGATCGTAGGCGCGTCGCTACACATGCCGATCCACGCGCGTCTTCGGGGTCAGATTCGAAGGCGGCGGCGTAACCCCCTCGCCGCGTCCTCTGATACACTGCGAACCGGTCGGCAGCGGCCCGCGAACGGCTCCCGTCCAGGCTTCTTTCATTCCCTGCGCCGGCGCACGCCGGCTTCTTTTCATGAGCATGCTGAAAACATTTCTTTTTGCACTGGGTTTGACGATTTCCACCACGGCCACTGCCGCGAACCCGCAGGTCGAGCTGCGGACCAACATGGGCTCGATCGTGCTCGAGCTCGAGCCGGCGAAAGCGCCGCAGTCGGTCGATAACTTCCTGCAGTACGTGAAAAGCGGCCATTACGACGGCACGATATTTCATCGCGTGATACCGGGCTTCATGGTCCAGGCCGGCGGCTTCACGTCCGACATGCGCGAAAAACCCGCGCGCGGCGGAATCAAGAATGAAGCCGCAAACGGTCTGCGCAATAACGTCGGCACGGTCGCAATGGCGCGGACACCCGACCCGCACTCGGCGAGCGCGCAGTTCTTCATCAATGTCGCCGACAACGATTTTCTGAACCACACGGCGCCCACGCCGCAGGGTTATGGTTACGCTGTCTTCGGTAAAGTGGTCAAAGGTATGGACGTAGTGAAGCGCATCGCCGCTGTGTCGACGGGCACCAAGGCCCAGCATTCCGACGTTCCGCTGAAACCGGTCGTGATCGAGCGCGCGCAGATCGTGAGCGCGGCCGGATCCTCTTCCAAGTAACTTCCGAGAATCGCTATGGTGAGACTGCATACCAACTTCGGCGCAATCACGCTCGAGCTCGATGCGGAACGCGCCCCGGAGACCGTCGCGAACTTTCTGAATTACGTTAAAAGCGGCTTCTACGACAACACGGTGTTCCACCGCGTGATCGACGGCTTCATGATCCAGGGCGGCGGCTTCGAGCGTGGCATGAAGCAGAAACCGACGGGGAGCCCGATCAAGAACGAGGCCGACAACGGCCTCAAGAACGAGGCATACACGGTCGCGATGGCGCGCACGTCCGACCCACACTCGGCAACCGCGCAGTTCTTTATCAATGTCGCCGACAACGGTTTTCTCAACCACACCGCGCCCACGGCCCAGGGCTGGGGCTACGCGGTTTTCGGCCGTGTCGTCGAGGGGCAGGACGTGGTGGACCGCATCCGCAAAATACGCACGGGAACGCGCGGCATGCACCAGGACGTGCCGCTCGAGGACGTGATCATGGAGCGGGCCGAAGAGGTTGATGCGTAAGTTAGCAACGTAATGTTTTCCGGTGGGCGGCGGCGCCCGCCTGCGGGCTGCCGTCGCGAAAGTAATTTTCGCACTCACTGATCGAGCGACCCTGAGCTACACGGCCTTCATCTCGGACCTTCATCTCGCACCCGAGCGGCCGGACATCGTTGAACAGTTTTTCGACTTCCTGTCAGGGCCCGCACAAGGGGCGGACGCGCTGTATGTCCTCGGCGATCTGTTCGAGTACTGGGTCGGCGATGACGACCTCGGCGATCCGCTGAATCGGTCGGTCGCGGAGGGTTTCTCCAAGCTCGCAAAAGCCGGCACTGCCGTCAGTTTCATGCACGGCAATCGCGATCTGCTCGTTGGCGCGCAGTTCGCCGAGCGTTCCGGTGCGCATCTCCTCGCCGATCCGACACTCGTCGAGCTCTACGGGAAGCCGACTCTCCTCATGCACGGCGATACACTGTGCACCGATGACCTCGCATACCAGAAGTTTCGTGCATACGCACACGACCCACGGAACCAGGCGCGCTTCCTCGCGCAACCGCTGTCCGCCCGGCATGCCGAGCTTGCCGCGCTTCGCCGCAAGAGCGAAACCGCGAAGCAGGACAAGACCGCCGAAATCATGGACGTGAACGCCGGTGCGGTCGAGCAGGCGCTACGCGCAGCCGGTTATCCGCGCCTCATACACGGTCACACTCACCGGCCGGGGCGTCACGTGCACCACGTCGATGGGCGCGAATGCGAGCGCTGGGTGCTCGGCGATTGGTACGAAACCGGCAGCTATCTGCGCTGCGATGCTGCCGGTTGCACTGCGCTGGTGCTGTAACGCTCGAGTTCAGGCGCGCATCCCGCGCGCGAGATCGGCTTTGATGTCCTCGATATTCTCGAGGCCGACGGCAACCCTCAGGAGACCCTCGCCGATACCCGCGGCCGCGCGCGCTTCCGCGCTGATGCGGCCGTGAGTCGTCGACGCCGGATGCGTGATGGTCGTCTTCGTGTCGCCGAGATTGGCGGTGATCGACAGCAGCTTCGTGTTGTCGACGATGCGCCACGCGACTTCGCGCCCGCCTTTCACGTCGAACGACACGATCGCGCCGCCGCCGTTCTGCTGGCGCTTCGCGAGCTCGTATTGGGGATGCGACGGCAACCCGGGATATTTCACGCGTTCGATCGCAGGTTGCGCCTCGAGCCAGCGCGCGAGCTCCAGCGCGGACGCCGATTGCGCGCGCACGCGTATGCCGAGCGTCTCGAGTCCCTTCACCAGTACCCAGGCGTTGAAAGCGCTCAACGTCGGGCCCGCGGTGCGCAGGAAACCCAGGACAGGCTCGTAAACGACGTCCCGTCTGCCAAGCACCGCACCACCGAGCACCCGTCCCTGTCCGTCCAGGTACTTCGTCGCGGAATGGATGACCACATCGGCACCGAGCTTCAGCGGCTGCTGCAGGATCGGCGTACAGAAGCAGTTGTCCACTACGAGGAACGCGCCGGCCTTCTTCGCGACGGCGGAGAATGCGGCGATGTCGTAGATCTCCATCGTCGGATTGGCTGGGGTCTCGACATACAGCATGCGCGTTGCGGGCGTGACGGCCTCCTGCCACGTACCGGGATTCGTGCCCGAGATGAACGTCGTCTCGATTCCGAAACGTTTCATGATCGTGCCGAGAAGCTGCACGGTTGCGCCGAACACACCGGCCGAGCACAGCACGTGATCGCCCGCTTTGAGCAGCCCCATGACGGCTGCCAGGATCGCTGACATACCGGACGACGTCGCGATACAGCACTCCGCACCTTCGAGCGCGGCAAGGCGCTCTTCGAAAACCTTCACCGTCGGGTTGGTGAAGCGCGAATAGATATTGCCCGGCTCCTGATTGCCGAAGCGGGCTGCGGCCTGCGCCGCGCTCTTGAAGACGAAGCTCGAAGTGAGATACAGCGCTTCGGAGTGCTCGCCGAATTGACTGCGCTCTATGCCGGCGCGCACCGCCAGCGTGTCCAGGTGGTAGTCTTGTGTCATGGGGACTCTCGCAAATAAAAAACCCGGTCAGCTTTAGCTCGCTAAACCGGGTTTCCCTCGCTTTAGCAGTATTTGTAACGCGCCCGCAAGCTGATCCATCAAATCGGCGCGTGCCCAAAGTACTCCGCTAAAGGCTGCCTGTCAAGAATTGGCACAATCGCCACCACCGGCACGAGTGGGCGCGCGCCGTTCGGCGCGCTATTCGGCGACTTCGAGTGCGAGGTCGAGCTGGTTTTCCGCCGCCGCCGCCTGCTTCTGCCCATCGCGGCGCGAGGCTTCGACGCCTTCGAGGTATTCCTGGGTGATATCGCCGGTGATGTAGATCCCGCTGAAGCAGGAGGTTTCGAAGCTCGTCACTTTCGGATTGACGCTCCGCACGTCCGCAATGAGCGCGTCGAGGTCCTGGTACACGAGCTCGTCGCAGCCGATCTCGCGAGCGACATCCTCGTCGGTGCGCCCGTTCGCGATGAGCTCGTCCCGGCTCGGCATGTCGATGCCGTAGACGTTC
>DASRIK010000428.1:0-7817 GCA_035650035.1 Burkholderiales bacterium
ACGAAACGGTGAAGAAGAATTTCAGCAGCGGCGTCATCCATTCGGGCGTTTGCATCTGCATGAGCAATGCGATTGCCGCCACGAGCAGCGCGTTGTCGGCGAGCGACGAAAAAAACTGCGCCGCCATGATGATGTAGAAGCCGAATGGCATCGATAGGAAATCCGGGACCTGGGCGCGTCCGTTGGGAAACGGCGCGTTTATATCACATTCGTTTCCGGTAAATGGAATTCGGCCGGTCGGCACGTGCGGAAAACGTGCTCGCTTGAGGCACGCCTTGCACGAGCGGGCGCGCGGACGCCCCTGAACGGGACGCTCCAGATAATTTGTGGTTCAATACCAGACAATCCTCCTCGAATCATGGCTGACAGGCGCCTGCAGGTTTTCTATACCGTCGCGAAGCAGCTCTCGTTCACGAAAGCGGCGGAGCAGCTCTTCATGACGCAGCCCGCCGTCACGTTCCAGGTGAAGCAGCTGGAAGAGCAGTTCAACACGCGGCTTTTCGAGCGGAACCACGGCCGTATCGCCCTCACCCCCGCCGGCCGTCTCGTAATGGACTACGCGGAGCGTGTGCTAACGCTCACCGAAGAGATGGACATGCGGGTTGCCGAGCTCACCGGCGCGGTGGCGGGCCCGCTCCTCCTCGGCGCGAGCACGACGATCGCGGAATACATCCTGCCCAAGATACTGGGCGAATTTAAGGCAGAACATCCCGAAGTGCAGACGCATCTCACGGTCGCGAATTCGGAGACGATCGTGAGCCGGGTGGCCGATCATGCGCTCGACGTGGGGCTGATCGAGTCGCCGTCGTACCTTGCTACGCTGCACAACGAAATCTGCTGCGAGGACGAGCTCGTGGTGATCTGTGCTCCGGAACACGCACTGGCAAAACGAAAAACCGTGCGCGCGGCGGAGCTCGCGTCGCTGCCGTGGGTGCGCCGCGAAGCGGGATCCGGCACACGCGAATTCACCGACAACTATCTGCGCGAGTGCGGTGTCGTGCCCGAAGACCTGCACGTCATGATGGAGCTCGGCAGTCCCGAAGCGATGAAAGGCGTCGTGGAGAGCGGGATCGCCATTGCCGTGCTTTCCCGCGCCACGATCACGAAAGAGCTCGTGCTGGGTTCCCTCGTTGCCATTCCGCTCGCCCCGCGGCTCATACGTTCGCTTTCGCTCGTCCATCCGAAGGAGCGCTTCCGCTCGCGGCTCCTCACGGCGTTCGTCGATTTCGCTACGCGCAGGATGCGTGAGAGCGCGACCACGGCTTGAAGCCTCGAGCGGCGTCTACGGCTCACGGCTTACGGTTCACGTTGATGCGTCCTGTATCCGCCACGATCGATCTCTCGGCGCTGCGCCATAACCTCGCTGTCGCACAGCGCTGCGCGCCGCGCTCGAAGGCGTTCGCAGTGATCAAGGCGAACGCGTACGGTCACGGTTTGCTCCGCGCTGCGCGTGCGCTCAGCGAAGCCGACGGGTTCGCCGTCGTGGAGCTCGAAGGCGCCGTGCGTTTGCGTGAAGCCGGGTACGCAGAGCGCGTTCTGCTGCTCGAAGGTTTTTTCGAGCCGCGCGAGCTTGCCACCCTGGTGCAATACAAACTGAGCACCGTCGTGCACAGCCCGGAGCAGCTCGACATGCTCGACGCGCTGCCGGCGGGCAGCGATCTCGACGTGCTGCTGAAGATCAATACGGGCATGAACCGTCTCGGCCTGCAGCCTTCCCACGCCGGTGATGCGCTCGCGCGACTGGAGGGCCATCCCGGCGTCGGACAAATTACCGTAATGACGCATTTCGCCAACGCTGACGCGCCGGAAGGGCTCGGCGAGCAGCTGGCCATTTTCGATGCGGCGGCAGGGCGCAAATACCCGCGAAGCCTTGCGAATTCGGCAGCGGTATTGCGTTACCCCGAGTCGCACGCCGACTGGATACGGCCCGGGATCATGTTGTATGGCTGTTCGCCTTTTCCGGGCGGCGTCGCCGCCGATGTCGGGCTCGAACCCGCCATGACGCTTGCGAGCGAGATCATCGCGGTGCGCGAGCTCGCGCCCGGGGACGCCGTCGGCTACGGCAGCCTCTTCGTCGCGAAGCGGCTCACGCGTGTCGGTGTCGTGGCTTGCGGTTATGCGGATGGTTATCCGCGGCACGCGCCGACAGGTACCCCCGTGCTGGTGGGTGCTACACTCACACGGACACTTGGCCGCGTATCGATGGATATGTTGTGCGTCGATCTGACGGCGGTGCCGGATGCGCGTGTCGGCACGCGTGTCGTGCTTTGGGGGGAGGGAAACCCGGTTGAACGCGTGGCGGAATCGGCGGGCACCGTCGGCTACGAGCTACTGTGCGCGCTCGCGCCTCGAGTGCGCGTGATCGAGAAGTCGTAACGCTCGCATGGCGAAAGCGAAAACGCTCTACGCGTGCACCGAGTGCGGCGGCCAGGCGCTCAAGTGGCAGGGGCAGTGCCCGCACTGCCAGGCCTGGAACACGCTGCAGGAGACCGTCGCGGAGCCGGTCTCTTCGGCGAATCGCTTTGCGCTGATCGCCGAAAGCGGCAAGCTGCAGCGGTTGTCCGAAGTCGCGGCGAAGGAAGAGCAGCGGATCGGAACGGGTGTTCCGGAATTCGATCGCGTGCTTGGCGGTGGGCTCGTCGCCAGCGGTGTGGTGCTCATCGGCGGCGATCCGGGCATCGGTAAATCGACGCTGCTTCTGCAGGCGCTCGCGGAGATCGGCGCAAAACGCAAGGTGCTGTACGTAAGCGGCGAGGAGTCCGCGGAGCAGATTGCGCTGCGCGCGCGCAGGCTTGGCGTCGACGCACGGCAGGTGCACGTGCTCGCCGAAATCACACTCGAGAAAATCCACGCTGCGATCCAGTCGGAAAAACCCGATGTCGCGGTGATCGACTCGATACAGACGCTTTATTCGGGTCAGCTCCAGTCCGCTCCGGGGTCCGTCGCGCAGGTGCGCGAGTGTGCGGCCCAACTCACGCGCGTTGCAAAAGCCGGTACGACCGCGATCGTGTTCGTGGGGCACGTCACGAAAGAAGGTGCGCTCGCAGGTCCACGCGTGCTCGAGCACATGGTCGACACGGTGCTGTACTTCGAAGGCGACACGCACTCGAGCTTTCGCCTGATTCGCGCGTTCAAGAACCGGTACGGCGCCGTGAATGAGCTCGGCGTCTTTGCGATGACGGAAAAAGGCCTGAAAGGCGTCGCCAATCCGTCCGCGCTGTTCCTGTCGCAGCACGGCACCGACGTCGCCGGATCGTGCGTCATGGTCACCCAGGAAGGCACGCGGCCCATGCTCGTCGAGATACAGGCCCTCGTCGACGACGCGCATGCACCCAATCCCCGGCGGCTGACGGTCGGACTCGAACAGAACCGCCTGGCGATGCTGCTCGCGGTGCTCCATCGCCATGCGGGGATCGCGTGTTTCGATCAGGATGTTTTCGTGAATGCCGTAGGGGGCGTGCGCATCAGCGAGCCCGCGGCCGATCTCGCCGTCCTGATGGCGATCGTCTCTTCGCTGAAAGACAAGCCGCTGCCGCCGAAGCTCGTGGTGTTCGGCGAAGTAGGTCTCGCGGGCGAAGTGCGCCCCGTGCAGCGCGGTCAGGAGCGCTTGCGCGAAGCGGCGAAGCTCGGTTTCACGCACGCACTCATTCCAAAGGCGAACAAACCGCGGCAGGCCATCGCCGGGATGGAAGTGATGGCCGTCGAGCGGGTGGCGGAAGCATTTGCTGCCGTTCGCTGATACGCGAGCAGCATCGGAACACACGATGGACCGTGAAACCACAAGTGCCATATCCACCGATCCGTCCGCGATGCACGATCGCGCGGTTCGGTCGCTCTTCCAGATGCTCGAGAGCATTTGCGAAGGTGCCGTTGTCGTCGATCATGCGGCACGCATCGTGTGGATCAGCGACAAGTACCTCGCGCTCCTCGGATTGAGCGGCCGTGATGGCGTCACGGGTAAATCCATCGAGGACGTGATCCCGACGAGCCTCATGCGGCATGTCGTCGAAACAGGCGAGCCGATACTGCTCGACATCATGCAGTTCAAGGATCAGTCGTTCGTCGTGACGCGATTGCCGCTGCGCGACGACAGCGGACAGGTGACGGGCGCGGTCGGTTTCGTGCTGTACGACCATCCTCAGTACCTCAAGCCGCTCGTCTCCAAGTTCACGAAGCTGCAGGCCGAGCTCGCGGCGGCCCAGCGCGCGCTCGCGGAGCAACGGCGCCCGAAATACACATTCTCGAGCTTCATCGGTACGAGCCCCGCGTGCCGTGAGGTGAAGCGGCAGGCGCGGCGTGCCGCGCAGCTCGACACGACGGTGCTCCTGCAAGGCGAGACCGGGACGGGCAAGGAGCTTCTGGCTCATGCCATTCACGCCGTGTCCGCGCGTGCCGACAGGCCGCTCATCGGCGTGAACCTGGCGGCGATACCCGAGAACCTGCTGGAGGCCGAGCTCTTCGGCGTTGTCCCTGGCGCGTTTACGGGCGCGGAGCGCCGCGGCCGCGATGGCAAATTGAAGCTCGCCGATGGCGGCACGCTGTTCCTCGACGAAGTCGGCGACATGCCGCTCGTGACCCAGGCGAAGCTTCTGCGCGTGCTGCAGGAGCAGGAGTTCGAGCCGCTGGGTTCGAACCGTGTCGTGAAAATCGACGTTCGCGTCATCGCAGCCACGAGCCGTGACGTGAAGCGGCTCGTGCAGGAGGGGCGCTTCCGGCCGGACTTGTACTACCGGCTGAACGTCCTGAGGATCCAGGTGCCGCCGCTGCGCGAGCGCATCGAGGATCTGGAGGCCTTGTGCGAAGTGATGCTGGAGCGCATCGCTGCGCGCACGGGTATGCCGCAGCGCGAGCTTGCGCGCGACGCACTCGATGCGCTTGGCGCATACTCGTGGCCAGGCAACGTGCGGGAGCTCCGTAACGTGCTCGAACAGGTCACCATGCTCACCGAGGGGCTGCGCATCGCCGCGTCGGATTTCCGGTCGATCCTGCCCGATGCCGCTGTTGAGGCGACATCCAGCGCGAGCCGCGCAGCCGCGGTGCCGGTGCGTCTGGATGAGGCGATCGCACATGCTGAACGCGACGCGGTGCGGCGTGCGTTGCAGGCGGCCGCAGGCAACAAGACCGCGGCCGCACAGTTGCTCGGCGTTTCGCGCGCGACGCTGTACGAGAAGCTCGCAACGTTGCGGTTGCCGCTCTCCTGACACCGCTGTCAGGCAGGGCGGACGACGAAACCGACATGAAAACAAGCGTATGATGACGACGCGGCGAGCACTGTCCGGATTTCCGGACAGAAGCACCGTCGATTCGAGGGTCCGGGACCCGGAACGGCGCGCCGCGCAATCAGAGAGGGCCGGAAAAACAAGCGCATAACAACTTCTGGCATATGTGTTGCGATAGGGACTGACACAAAAAAATGTGAGTGCAGTTCCCTGGAGGAGCGATGTCCCGCGCGCATCCGTACGATGTGGGGCTTCAGAAGAACGCGGCGAACTACACGCCGCTCACGCCGCTCTCGCTGCTGGCGCGGACGGCGCATGTCTATCCGCAACGTGCCGCCGTGATACACGGCGAGCGCAGGCTCGCCTGGGCCGAGGTCTACGAGCGCTGCCGCCGGCTCGGCTCAGCCTTGCGGGCTCGCGGCGTCGGCATCGGTGAAACCGTGGCGACGATGCTTCCGAACGTCCCCGCGATGTACGAAGCGCATTTCGGTGTAGCCATGGCCGGTGGCGTCGTGAATACGCTCAACACGCGCCTCGACGCCGAAGCGATCGGTTTCATGCTCGAGCACGCCGAAGCGAAAGTGCTGCTGACCGATCGGGAGTTCAGCCCGGTCGTCGAGCAGGCCTTGAAGCGCGTGTCACGGCGGCTTCTGGTGATCGACGTCGACGATCCACTCTACGACGGCGGCACGCATCTCGGGGAAATCGAGTACGAGCAGTTCCTCGCCGAGGGCGATCCACAGTTCGCGTGGACTCATCCGGAAGACGAGTGGGACGCGATTTCGCTCAATTACACGTCCGGCACAACGGGCGACCCGAAAGGCGTCGTCTACCACCACCGCGGCGCGTACCTCAACGCGCTGTCGAACATCGTGAGCTGGGGCATGCCGCCGCACCCGGTATATCTCTGGACGTTGCCCATGTTCCACTGCAACGGCTGGTGCTTCACGTGGACGGTCGCAGCGGCGGCGGGCACCAACATCTGCCTGCGCAAGGTCGAGGCGCGCGCCGTCTTCGATCTCATGCGACAGCACCGCGTGACCCACTACTGCGGCGCCCCGATCGTGCACAGCATGCTGATCAATGCACCGGACGAATGGAAGCGCGGCATCGATCACCAGATATCTTGTCTCGTCGCCGCCGCCGCACCGCCCGCAGCGATCATCGAGGGCATGCAGAACATGGGCTTCGACATCACGCACGTCTACGGGCTCACCGAGACGTACGGGCCGGCCGCCGTGTGCGCGAAACACGAAGAGTGGGACTCGCTGCCGCTCGAGCGCCGCGTCGAGTTGAACGGGCGGCAGGGCGTCTGGTACCACGCACAGGAACACATGACCGTGATCGATCCCGCCACGATGGAGCCTGTGCCGTGGGACGGCGAGACAATGGGCGAAGTCATGTTCCGCGGCAACCTCACGATGAAGGGTTATCTCAAGAACGCGAAAGCGACAGCGGATGCATTCGCCGGCGGCTGGTTCCATACGGGCGATCTCGGCGTCGTGCAGCCCGACGGGTACGTGAAAATCAGGGACCGCTCGAAGGACGTGATCATCTCGGGCGGCGAGAACATTTCATCGCTGGAAGTCGAGGACGTGCTCTACCGCCACCCGGCGGTGCTCGCAGTCGCTGTCGTCGCCAAACCCGATGACAAATGGGGCGAAGTCCCGTGTGCGTTCGTCGAGTTGAAGGAAGGGGCCGCCGTAACGGAGGCGGAGGTAATGGAGTACTGCCGCGACCGGCTCGCGCGCTACAAGACGCCGAAGCAGGTGGTCTTCGGCCCGCTGCCGAAGACATCGACCGGCAAGATCCAGAAGTTCGTTTTGCGCGAGCGCATGAAATCCGCCACGGCGATCGATACCTGACGTGAACGACGACTACATCCTCGCGACCCGCGGCCTGACGAAGGAGTTCAAGGGCTTCATCGCAGTCAACAACGTCGATCTGAAGGTGAGACGCGGCTCGATACACGCGCTCATCGGGCCGAATGGTGCGGGGAAGACGACGTGCTTCAACCTGCTCACGCAGTTTCTGCAGCCCACGCGCGGCCAGATTTTCTACAAAGGCGAGGAAATCACCGGCTCGAAGCCGTCCGCGATCGCACGCAAGGGGCTCGTCCGATCGTTTCAGATCTCCGCCGTCTTTCCGCATCTCTCGGTGCTGGAGAACGTGCGCGTCGCCTTGCAGCGCAAACGAGGCGCCTCTTTCGATTTCTGGCGTTCCGAGCGCGTGCTCGAAGCGCTCGACGAGCGCGCGCGCGAGCTCATCGCAGCCGTCGGCCTTTCGGCATTCGAAAGGACGGTTGCGGTCGAGCTCCCCTATGGCCGCAAGCGCGCCCTCGAGATTGCAACGACGCTCGCGCTCGATCCCGAGATGATGTTGCTCGACGAACCCACGGCGGGCATGACGCACGAAGATGTCGAGCGCATTGCAGCGCTGATCGCGAGCGTCGCACAGAATCGCACGGTGCTCATGGTCGAGCACAACCTTTCCGTCGTGGCAAACCTCTGTCACCGCATCACCGTGCTGCAACGAGGGGAAATCCTGGCCGAAGGAGACTACGAGACCGTGTCTCGCAATCCCGAGGTCGTGCAGGCG
>DASRIK010000429.1:0-3910 GCA_035650035.1 Burkholderiales bacterium
AGAAAACCTGCAGGCGCCTGTCAGCCATGATTCGAGGAGGATTGTCTGGTATTGAACCACAAATTATCTGGAGCGTCCCGTTCAGGGGCGTCCGCGCACCTGCTCGTGCAAGGCGTGCCTCGAGCGAGCACGTTTTCCGCACGTGCCGACCGGCCGAATTCCATTTTCCGGAAACGAATGTGATATAAACGCGCCGTTTCCAACGGACGCGCTCAGGTCCCGGATTTCCTATCGATGCCATTCGGCTTCTACATCATCATGGCGGCGCAGTTTTTTTCGTCGCTCGCCGATAACGCGCTGCTCGTGGCGGCAATTGCATTGCTCATGCAGATGCAAACGCCCGAATGGATGACGCCGCTGCTGAAATTCTTCTTCACCGTTTCGTACGTCGTATTCGCGGCATTCGTGGGGGCGTTCGCGGACTCCATGCCGAAAGGCCGCGTGATGTTCATTACGAACATCGTGAAAATCACCGGGTGTCTGGTGATGTTCTTTCACGAGCTGCTGGTCGTGCCGGGGACCCAGCCTTACCTCGTCGTCCTGATCGCGTACAGCATCGTCGGGCTCGGAGCCGCCGCCTATTCACCCGCAAAATACGGAATTCTCACGGAGTATCTGCCGCACCATAAGCTCGTGGTCGCGAACGGATGGATCGAGGGGCTCACGGTCGCCTCCATCATTCTCGGCACCGTTTTCGGCGGCGTCCTGGTGAGCGGCGCCGTCTCCGCAAAGCTCCTGAACCTCGATCTGCCGCTGATCGAAACCGGCATCGATACCGCGCCGGAAGCGGCTATTGCGGTGATCGTCGTGTTCTACCTGATCGCGGCTGTATTCAACCTCTACATTCCGGATACGGGCGTCGATCACCGCCCGCCGAGCAGGAATCCGTTTTTTCTGGCGCGCGAGTTCGCGCACTGCGTGAAGCTCCTGTGGCGCGACAAGCTCGGTCAGATCTCGCTCGCCACCACCACGCTTTTCTGGGGCGCAGGTGCGACGCTTCAGTTCATCGTGCTCAAATGGGCTGCGGTCGCACTCGGCTACACACTGTCGCAGGCGACGATACTGCAGGGGGTCTGCGCGATCGGGATCGCGATCGGGTCGGTGATCGCCGCGCGCTTCGTGCCGCTGCGGCGCGCGGTGGACGTCGTGCCGGTCGGCATCGCGATGGGTGTGATCGTCATCACGATG
Source organism: Burkholderiales bacterium (assembly GCA_035650035.1). GTDB lineage: Bacteria > Pseudomonadota > Gammaproteobacteria > Burkholderiales > SG8-41 > JAQGMV01. The sequence continues at coordinate 1,189 of DASRIK010000429.1, forward strand.
AATTTCGCAAGCACGATAGAGGTCGCGATCCCGCTCATGATCCTGATCGGCGCGCTCGCCGGCTTTTTCGTCGTGCCGATGAATGCGCTGCTGCAGCACCGCGGGCACATCCTGATGGGCGCGGGACATTCGATCGCCGTGCAGAACTTCAACGAGAACCTTTCGATTCTCGTCATGCTGAGCACCTACGCCCTGCTGATGTGGCTCGACTTCTCGATCTATACGGTGATCGCGCTATTCGGGCTTTTCGTGTCGCTCACGATGGTGCTCGTGCGCAAGCACCACCAGCGCAACATGCGCGCCGGCGGACTGCCGACGATACCCTCGGAGGGAGGGCATCACTAAACCGGCTCGAACTTCAGCCGCTTCACTTTCTCCATATTCGTGCCCTCGATGCGGATCAGACGCGTCGGGCCTGCGCGGCTCGGGGAGTGGAGATCGCCTTCGTTGTAGACGTGCGCTACGCCCGGGGTGAGCTTGTATTCGCGCTTCTTCTTCACCTTCCCCGCCTTCTCCGGGCTCGCCGGCTCGAGGAGCTCCCAGTCGCTCATCGCGGTCTCCCCGCGCGCCTGCCCGTAGATCGCCCACGAAGGGCCGTGATCGTGCGGCGGACTTTCCTTCGCGTTCTTGTACTGGTGCGCGAGGATGCAGAAGCCGATGTCCGGATCTTCGTACAGGATCTTGCGCTCGGGGGTGTTGTCGTCGAACTGCGCGGCGACGAACTCCGCATCCCTGAGCGCTTCCTGCAGTAGCACGGCGACCTTCGCCCTGCCTTTGGGGTTGTTCTCTGCTTTGAGGATCTCGCGGCTCTTCGCCGCGAACGATTGCAGCGTCTGTCCCATGTGACCTCCTTTTCGTCGGTTTACCGCCTCAGGCGGAAATATATCTCGGGCAGCTTGTTCGGCAGGCTGTTGATGTGATCGAGCACGAGGTAATGGCCCTGCCCGAATATCTGCGGCAGGTACTGGTTTGCCATCGTGTCGACCGTGATGCAGAAAGGATGAACGCCTTTCGCGACGGCCTCTTTCACCGCCATACGTGTGTCTTCGTGCAGGTAGCGCCGGTCGCCGCCGTCGTCGTAGTCTTCGGGACGGCCGTCCGAAAGAATCAGCAGCAACCTCCGGCGGCTTTCGATCCCTTCGAAATTCGCTGTCGCGTGCCGTATGGCCGCGCCCATGCGCGTGGCAAGCCGCCCGGACATGCCGCCGATGGTGCTGCGGATCTCCTGCGAGAGCGGCTCCTCGAAATCCTTGATGGTGTAGTAGCTCACGTTGTCGCGGTACTTGGAGCAGAAACCCGCGATCGAATAGCTGTCGCCGACTTCCTCCATGCTTTCCGCGAAGAGCAGTACGCCCGCCCGGACGCGATCCACGAGACGGCCTCCGCCCTCGGGCAGATGCTGCATGATCGAGGTCGACATGTCGGCGAGCAGCGTGACGGCGACCTCGCGCTGCCGCATCTCGCGCCTTTTGTAGATGTCCGCTTTGGGTGAACGCCCGGCGCGCTTCTCGGCCACATAGCTGACGACCGCATTCAAATCCATGTCGTCGCCGTCGAACTGCCGGAGCTGCGGCGCCATGCGCGTCGGCTTCTGCGACTGGATCGCTTTCTTCAGCCGCTTCAGCGCGTTCGAATACTGCTTCATGAGCCGGCTCGTTTCCGCGAGATTCGACTCGGAAAGCCGTTTCTCCTGGACCCAGCTCCAGTTGCGTTTGTAGCGCGACTCGCGATAGTCCCATTCCGGATAGGGAACGCCCTTATCGCTGCTGCCGCGCGCCCCGCGTTCGTTTTCGCTCTTCGCAGCGGCCTGAGCGGCCGAGCCGCTGCTTTCTCCATATCCGGCGACCTCTTCGCGCTTGCCGCTGTCCTGCTGGTCTCCGGACTCCGCGTTTTGCGGCGCTTCGCTCTCTTCTTCGCCCTCTTCCTGAGGCTGGTTCTGCTGCTCGGCGCCGGCCTGTTGTTGCTGCTGCTCGTCCTGCTGTTCCTGAGGATGCGCGAGCCGCGTTGTGTTGGGTCCACGGCCGGGCAGATACGCGGCATGGAATGCTTCGACATCGAGGACACGCGGCAGGTAGTTCTCGTTGTAGATCCCGGTCGCGATGCGGTAAGCGTCGGCGACGGTCGCATGCGGCTCGAGCAGCGGCATCAGCCGTGCGTCGGCAGTGCCTTCCGAACGCGCGACACGCAGCGCCCCTTCCACGCTGGCAAGCGCCAGATCGAAGTACGGCGCGCTCTCGGTCCGGTGCACCCGCGCCGCCTGTGCCGTCGCGACGAGCCGCGGCAGATAGTTCGGGACTTCATGATGCACGCGGAAATCGACTCTCAGGTCTTCGCACAGATCGAAAATCAACTGGAAGCGCAGCGCGTCCTCGCCATAGCGCATGAAAAGCGGCGCCCAGGAGACCGTACCTGAGGTCGGAAACTCGATTTTCGCGATCTCGAACATGCGCCGCATCGCGCCGCGGTCGAACGTTCCGTAGCGCATGTGAGCGGCGCCGTGCAGCACCGCGAGGATCGCTTCGTCGCGACTGCCCATGACCGCAGGGAAATACAGCGTCCGCCCGTCGGTCTCGACGAACGGCCGGCCTTTCTCCGGCGACCAGTTCGATTCCTTGAGTTCGAAGGTGCCGCCGAACCAGACGTCGAGCAGCATCGCGAGCAGGCGGTTGCGGTCGACCAGGCGGAACCCGGGCAGGTGCTCGAGCAGCAGCGCGAGGCTCTC
>DASRIK010000430.1:0-2464 GCA_035650035.1 Burkholderiales bacterium
CGTACGATTGAAGACGCGGACGAAGCCGATCGTCAGCGTGCCCTATACGCAGGAATGCAACGACGTGGCGATGATGCTGATCCAGCATCATGTGGCGCAGGAATACCGCACGCGGGCGATCGACCAGTTCGAACAGATCTACAGGGACTCCGCCGGTTCCGCCCGCGTGATGGCGCTGGTCGTGCATCCCTACATCATGGGTGCGCCCCACCGCTTCCGTTACTTCCGCGAGGCGCTGCAGCATATGCGGGCACGCACCGATGTCCTGTTCTGGACCGGCGAACGCATCCATGATTGGTATGTGCAGAACAGTCGGGGGTGAATTCGGAGATGAGCGATCACGCGTACTGGTAACATCATCGCGTGGGACGTATATTAGAACGGACCATGAACGCGAGTGTCGCGCAAATGGAGGGCGTAGAAAAGAAAAGCACCAAAGGATCAAGCACTTGTTGGTGCACTAAAAAATTCGAACGAGCAAAGTATTGGGATCGGAAATTATCTAGCGGAGTCAATGATTTGCAGGGGGCAACCGACCGGTGACAACGACCACGCCGACGATTGACGAAGCGCGCGCGTCGGCGGGGGCGAAATCGCTCGCACTCCTCGGTATTGCCATCCTGCTCGCCTCCTACGTCATCAACGCGATGGACCGGCAGCTGTTTCCGCTGATCCTCCCCGAAGTTAGGCGCGAATACGGGTTCGACTTGCCGCAAGCCGGCCTGATGTCGACCGTCTTCACCCTCGGCATGGCGCTCGCAGGATTGCCCACGGGTTATCTGATGTCGCGTTATGCGCGCAAGTCGGTCACGCAGATCGGCACCTTCATCTTTTCGGCGGCGACCGTGGTGACCGTATTGGCCGTGGGCTTCACCGACATGCTCTTCTACCGTGCCCTCACGGGCGTGGGCGAAGCGATGCAGCTCACCGCGCTGCTCGCGATCCTCTCCAGCTTCTTCTCGCGATATCGCGGCGCCGGCGTCGGCGCCGTCAACTTCACGTTCGGGGTGGGAGCGATCCTCAACCCGATTTTGGCTGCGGCGATTCTATCCGCCTACGGAACATGGCGCGCGCCGATGATTGTCTTCGGCATCCTGGGATTCTTGCTTATTGCGCTGGTTACGGTCTTCGTTCGCCGGTCCGTGAGCGAGGTGAAGCTCGCGCAGGGCACGTCTGATGCAGCCGTCGTCGGCGGCGCGCAAACCTTGCGCAATCGCAACACGGTCCTGCTGGTGATCTTGAGCTGTATCGCCGGACTCGCAGCTTACGGCTTCCTCGGCATGTATCCGACCTATCTGCGAGAGCAGCTCAATTTCACGCCCGCCGACACGGGCAGAGTCATGAGCATCTTTGGTTTTGGCGCGCTCGCATCGATTGCGGGAGGGTTCCTCGGCGATCGCTTTCCGATGCGCGCCTTCCTGGTCACGAGTTTTCTTGCGCAGGCTTCCATCGGCTGGATGTTGTTCAACGGCCCGGTCACCTTCACGGTGCAGGCGATCTTGGCGTTTTCTTGGGGCGTCGTCGCCGCCGGCACGCTCTATGTCAACATGGCCGCCTATCACGTCAAAGCCGTGAGCGGCGAACTTGCGGGACGGGCGTCCGGCATCTTCGTCACAAGCTTTTATACCGCGGCGTCGGTCGCCGGATACACGATCGGCTGGATGGCTGACGAATTCAGCTGGACGCTGGCCGGCAGCGTGCAGCTCTCTTTCATCTGCATCGTTGGCGCCGTCCTTGCGCTCGCCCTGAAGCCCGAGCTGATGGCGCGGCACGCGGCGTCTCCCCACATTGGCGGGTTGGGGCGCTCTTGATATGATCGCGGACAACCAGGCAGCTCGGGGGTTGCTCGCATGACAAACCCGATTCCCACATCTCTCGTCGTGTTGGTTGCAGCACCAGTCCTCGTCTGGTCGGCCGTGCAAGCCGAGGGCGCCGAACGCGTCCCCAATCTCACCGGCGCCTGGGCGCGGGCGACCTTCGCGCTCGAACAGCCGAAGTCGGGCCCCGGTCCGCTGCGCAATCCCGGCAACGTCTATAAAGGCCCGCCGGCCTACGCCAGTCCGAACCTGAAGCCTGAGGCGGCGAAGATCGTGCGCGAACGCTACGAGTCCACGCGTGCCGGCAAGCCGTTCCCGACACCGTCCAGCACATGCTGGCCGATGGTGGCGCCCCTGATCTTCCGCGTGCAGGGCATGCAGCTGTTGCAGCAGAAGGACCAGGTGACGTTCGTCTATATGCAGGACCACGAAGTCCGCCGCGTGCGGTTGAACGCGCAGCATCCGGCGAAGGTGACGCCGTCCTGGCACGGTGATTCCATCGGCCACTACGAGGGCGACACGCTCGTCATCGACACGATCGGCGTAAAGGGATCGGGCCCGATCGCACTCGTCGACCAGGCCGGCACGCCCTACAGCGAGGCGCTGCACGTGATCGAGCGCTATCGCCTGATCTCCTACGAAGAGGC
>DASRIK010000431.1:0-6771 GCA_035650035.1 Burkholderiales bacterium
CGAGCAGATACTGCTTTACATCGAAGGCATACGCAGTGCCCGCCGCTTCGTCAGCGCATTACGCGCGGCTGCGCGTACGAAACCCGTCGTCGTGATGAAAGCGGGCCGGCACCCGACCGGGGTGCGCGCTGCGGTTTCCCATACCGGTGCCCTCGTCGGCGCCGACGACGTGTTCGAGGCGGCCATACGCCGCACGGGCGCCGTGCGTGTGACCACGATCGTTGAGCTCGTGGCCGCTGCGCAGGCGCTTTCTTCACACGTGCGTCCGCGCGGCAATCGTCTGGCGATCGTGACGAACGGCGGAGGACCGGGTGTGCTCGCGGCAGACCGTGCAGCGGATCTCGCCCTCCCTCTGGCCGAGCTCTCCGAGAGCACGATCGATGCGCTCGCGAAGGTGCTGCCGGCGAACTGGTCGCACGGCAATCCGGTGGATCTCATCGGCGATGCCGACGCGGGCCGTTATCGCGCCGCCGTGGCGGCGTGTCTCGCGGACCGCAACGTCGACGGTGTGCTCGCAGTGCTCACGCCCCAGGCGATGACGGCGCCTGCGGAAGCGGCGCGCGCGGTCGTCGCGTGCGGCAGGGAATCGACGAAACCTCTCCTTGCCGCCTGGATGGGTGAAGAACAGGTGATCGAAGGCCGTGCGGTCTTTCAGAAAGCGCGCATTCCCGTGTTTCGAACGCCCGAGCCGGCAGTCGAAATGTTCGCGCACGTGTCCTCTTTCTATCGCAACCAGCGAATGCTGCTGCAGACGCCGCAGCCGCTCGAGGAGCAGCCCGATCCCGAGATCGAGACTGCGCGTCGTCTCATCGAGACGGCGCTTGCAGAAAACAGAACGATCTTGCGGCCGACGGAAGCGAAAGCGCTGCTTGCTACATTCCACGTTCCGGTCGCGCGTCCGTTTCCCGCGAAGACCGAGGACGAAGCGGTGCAGCGGGCGCAGGCGCTCGGTTTTCCCGTCGCGATAAAGATCGATTCTCCCGATATCACGCACAAGACGGACGTCGGTGGCGTACAGCTCGACGTCAACGATGCAGAGGCCGCCCGCAATGCGTTTCGCGCGATCATCACTAGCGTGCGACGGGAGCAGCCCTCCGCCGTCATCCTCGGGGTCACCGTCGAGCCCATGCTCAAGCGGCCGAACGCGCGAGAGCTTCTCGTGGGCGTCGTGCACGACCGCGTGTTCGGACCGGCGATCACGTTCGGCTCCGGTGGCGTGGCCGTCGAAGTTCACGCCGATCGCGCGGTGGGGCTGCCGCCGCTCAACAGCTTCCTCGTCGACGAAATGATCCGCTCCACGCGTGCCTCGAAGCTCCTTGGCCACTTTCGAGGCATGCCGCCGGCGAACATGAAGGCGCTGGAAAACGTGCTGCTGCGTGTCTCTGCGATGGTGTGCGAGCTGCCCTGGATCCGGGAGCTCGACATCAATCCGTTGCTTGCGGACGAGTCCGGCGTCGTCGCTGCCGACGCGCGCGTCGTCGTGGGACCGTCCTCTCCGGGCGCCCAGCCTTACGACCACATGGCGATACACCCGTACCCGGTGAGTCTCGTGTCCGAGTGGGTCACGGAGCGGGGCGCCCGCGTCACGATCCGGCCGATCCGACCCGAGGACGCCGACAACGAACGCGAGTTCGTGGATTCACTTTCACCCGAGGCGAAGTACCTGCGTTTCATGAGCACGCTGAAGCAGCTCACTCCCGCGATGCTCGCGCGGTTCACGCAAGTCGATTACGACCGCGAGATGGCGCTGGTCGCGGTCGTCGAGAAGGACGGACGCGAAGTGCAGATCGCGGTTGCGCGCTACGTCATCAACCCCGACTGGGAATCGTGCGAATTCGCGATCGTCGTGAGGCAGGACTGGCAGGGACACGGTCTTGGACGCCATCTCATGTTGAGCCTGATCGACATTGCGAAAGGGCGCGGCCTGAAAACGATGACCGGACAGATCCTCGCGGTGAATCCCCGCATGCTCAGCCTCGCCAAAGCGCTCGGTTTTGTCGTCGACGACAACGCCGAGGACCCGTCGGTCAAGCACGTGCGGCTCGCGCTACGCTAGGACCCAGGAATCTCTGAACGCGCTCCGCGCGGGACTTGTTCAGAGGTTCCTAAGGCTTTGCACGAGCCAGCGGTGCTCTTTCGCGCGTGCCAGCAGCTGCGCGAAGCCGCCTGCGTTCGACTGCTCCGCGCGGGCGAGGAGGATCTGCAGTAGTTGCGCCGTCGCGACGGCGTCCGCAACCGCCTCGTGCCGCGCCGGATTGTCGATCTCGAAAATGGTCATCCAGTGATCGAGCGTCTGCGCGCCATCGGCATGCTCCGGGAAGAGCGCGGGCGCAAGGTCGGCAAGATCGAGCCATATGTTGGATGGCGTGATACCAAGGGCGGCACGCATCGCCCTCTCCACGAACACGCGATCGAAGTCCGCGTGAAAAGCGATGAGCGGATCGGCGCGGACGAATTGGAGGAACTGCACGAGCGCCGCTGCGGGTTCGACACCCGAAATCTGTGTCGTGCCGTCGATGCCGTGTACGAGGATGTTCTCGGGCGTGCTCGGCGCCGCCTGCCGGAGCGTCGTCTCGAACGTCTCGTGAAGCCGTATGAGCTTCCCGGTCATCGACACAGCGCCGATCGCGAGCAGCTTGTCGCGGTAAGGCCGCAGTCCCGTCGTTTCGACATCGACCACGACGAGCCGCAAGTTGCCGGCAGGCGCGGCAAGGTCCGGCTGCGCTTCGCGCTGGTACGCGGCGACCGCAGCCGCGTGCGTCGGTGCAAGCTGTACCCGTGTCAACGCGCGCGGCAGCCAGATCACAGCTGATAATCGAGCGCAAGACGCGCCTGGAGCTTACGGGCCTGCCGAAAAGCCTCTTTCAGCATGCTCGCGTCGACTTCGTTCAGCCGCGCCGGCTCGATCCGGTTTGCGCCTGCCCCGTGTCGCTCCAGGAGCTGCGTGCGCAGCCGCAACGTCTGCACGAAATAGAAGGCGTCCACGGCCGAGCCGATTTCCACGTCGGTCAGTGCGAGCTTCTTGCCGCCGTAGCGCAGCCGCTGCGCGGTGTTCGTATGCGGAACACCGGCGGCGAGCGCGACCACGCGTGCGACATCGACGAACAGACGCGCCGCTGAGCGCTTGAGGTCGATCGTGCCCGGCGACCGCGGGTCGTCGTCGATGAAACCGCCGAGCAAGCCGACCGGCGGCCGCGATTCGTTGGCAAATCGGGCAAGCTGCCGCAGAAAGCTCGGCTGCTGTCGCGTGTGGGCGAACAACGTTTCGCGCAGCGGCTCGACGAGCCGGGCATTGCCGTGCAACGCACGAATGTCGAAGAATATGACGGCGTTCAGAAGCTCCTCCGGTTCCGGCACCGCGATCCAGCGCGTGAAGCGTGTCTGCCATTCGCTTATGCTCAGGCACCACCTGGGATTTCCGGCCATGATGCCGCCTTTGCACAGCGGAAACCCGCACGCGTCGAGAGCCCGGTTCACCGCCTGTGCGAATGGGAGCAGCCGCTCGCGTATTGCGTCCGCGCTTTGCGTATCGGTGAGCTCGAATACGAGACCGTTGTCCTGGTCGGTGCTGATCGTCTGCTCGTACCGGCCTTCGCTCCCGAAAGCAAGCCAGCACCACGTCACGTCGGTGAGTGCATGATGCGGGGCCTCGAGCTCGATGACGCGCCGCGTGAGCGCGTCGTTGAGCGTGGAAATCATGTACGTGAGCTGCTCCGCTGCAATGCCCTGCTCGAGCATTTTTCGCGCGAGGTCGCGAGTCTCGCGCGCCGCTGCGGCAAGCTCCGTAACGTTACCGGCGTCGGCTATCGTGCGACGCACGGTTCGCAACGTGGCGCGTTGAAGCGCGAAAAGGTCGCGTTCGGTGACGACGCCGATCACGCGCTCGCCTTCTACGACGGGCACGTGCCGTATGCCTTCACGTGCAATGAGAAGAGCCGCCTCGTAGGCGCTCGCCTCTGCGTCGAGACTCAGCGGCTCCGGTGTCATCACCGTCGAAACCGGATCGGCGAGGTCGCGCCGCGCAAGCGCGATACGGTCGAGGACATCGTGGCGAGTAAGGATGCCGACGAGACGGTTGTCTGCGGTGACGACGAGCACCGAGCCTATATGAGCCTCGTGCATCCGGCGCAGCGCATCCTCGATGCGCGTTTCCGGGGTGCAGCACACGGGCTGACGCTTGATGAGTGTGCGTAGCGGCCGGTTCGCGATCTGCTCGTCGTCCGCGCCGGCTGCGAGCTCTATCCTCAGCCGGCGCCGGGAATCGCGCAGCAGTGCGCCGACGTAATCGGCTGTGTACTCCCGAAGACGGGCGCTCCGCTCGAGCAGCTCCGCGAAATCCTTTGCGTGGAGCTGATAGCAGAAAGTGTCGGCTACGGCCGTGAAGACGGCTCGCGGCGCGCGTTTTTCCAGCACCGCATCGAAGGGGAACAAGCCTCCGGGCGTAAGCACGAGCGTGCCGGCCGACGAATCGTCGCGAACGTCCTGAAGGTGTCGCTGGACCGCACCGCGTTGAACGACGTAAAGGCAGCGCGCGATGCCGCTTGCGGGCGAGAGGATAACGGCGCCCTTCGCGTAATAGCCGATCGCGAGCCGCGCTGCGAGCCAGTCGAGCGCTTCGTCCTCCATGCCGTCGAACGGCGGATGGCGTGCAAGAAAAGTGCGGGCGGCCTGAACCGGCGCGCTTGTCGATCTGCCGGCCGAGGCGACATCGTATGGGCTGGCCATGCCAATAGCTTACCGCGCACGGCCGTCGTTCACCCGCGGCGCCCATCCAGGCGATGGGGCTTCATCCGGCCCCGGCTGGCACCTGGATTGCTCGGGGTCGGGGTAAGGAGGGACTTGCTGTGCGGATTCTGGTCGCAGACGATCTGGGCGATACACGTGAAGTGATGAGGCTCGTGCTGGAGATGCGGGGCCACGAGGTCATCGAAGCCGCCAACGGTGAGGAGGCGGTCGAGCGCGCAGTGCGCGAGCGGCCAGACTTCGTTCTCATGGACCTGAACATGCCGATCATGGACGGCTTCCACGCCACCCGGCGCCTGCGGGAAGCGGATCAGACGGCGGAGATACCCATCGTTGCGCTATCGGCGCACACCGCCGACGGGCGATGGCGCGCGAAAGCGATCGAATGCGGCTGCGACGAGTACTACGCGAAGCCCCTTGACTTCGACGACCTGGATGCGCTCTTGCGGGTCCCCGAAACACTATCGGCGACCGGGCGCACCCGCGCGGCGCCCCGCCGGTGATGCTTTAAGGAGTCGTGCTCACCTCGATCGCGGCGTGTGCCGCTAGACCGAGCCGACGAGCTGCCAGTCTTCGCTGTTTGCCGACTTCGACGGAAAGTAGCGGGCGCATGCGCTTTCGAGCGCCCCCCGATCCATGACGATCAGCTTGCGTTTCTCGCGGCGCACGGCCCCCGAGGCGATCATTGTTTTCAGCACGCGGCTCACCATTTCGCGTGAAGCTCCGACGATCGCCGCGATTTCCTCGGAGCCTGGATTCACGCGCCATCCCGTGGGCGTCTCGTAGCAGTTGTCCAGGAGAACACGCGCGACACGCGCATGAACGTTCGACAGCGCGAGGCTCGCCATTTTTTCGTGAGCGGCTGCGAGCCGTTCCAGCGCTTTCTGCAGGACGAACACCGCGGCGGAGGCGTTATCGTAGATACATTCGAGGAAGGTTTTTTTCGGCACGAACGCGAGCTCGCAGCGCTCCACCGCCTGGATGCTGGCGGGACATGGCTTCGAGTCGAGGAGCCCCAGCTCTCCGAAGAACTCGTTGGGTCCGATGTATCCGGCGATGAGTGCGTGTCCCTGGCCATCCTCGTGCACGACGCGAGCACGTCCGGCGAGGAGGACGTAGAGGCCGTCCGGCGTCTCCCCCGTGCGCAGAATCCACGTGCCCGGCGCAAAAGACCGGTGCTTCACGGAGGACACCATGTGCGTCAGCTGCCGGTCCGTAAACGAGGAGAAAAGAGATTGTGTCCGGAGTGCGTCCGGATCCAGCGTCAATGCGTTCATGGGTAAAGCTCGTGACTTCTGCCGAGACGTGACTTTAGGAGCACATCAGCGAAAGCGTTGTGATGACGATCACCATTCCCGGGAAAAAGGGCGGTTAGCACATCGGGTGGTCGCGTAATTGCCTCGCCGCCCTTCTCTGGGTAACGTATCGGTGGCCTGCGCGGATGACACGCCCACCATAGGCCTGCCGCCCGGATGACCCCAGAAGTGAGGCACCCCAATAACATGAGCGAACATCACGAGCATCTTTCTCAGCACGATCGGCCGCTGTCGGGCCCGGCGCTTCGCGTCAAAGCCCTCGAGTCACTGCTTGTCGACAAAGGTCTGGTCGACCCGCACACGCTCGATGAGCTCATCGATACATTCGAAAAAAGGGTAGGGCCGCGTAACGGCGCACGCGTGGTTGCCCGGGCATGGGTCGATCCGGCGTACAAGGCGCGCCTGCTCACCGATTCCCGCGCAGCCATTGCGGAGTTCGGCTTCTTTGGTTACGGCGAAGACATGGTGGTGGTCGAGAACACGCCCACCATACGCAATGTCGTGGTGTGCACGCTCTGCTCGTGCTATCCCTGGGCGGTGCTTGGCCTCCCGCCCGTGTGGTACAAATCGGCGCCGTACCGGGCGCGGGCGGTCATCGATCCGCGCGGCGTGCTGAAGGAGCTCGGCGACCCCGTGCCTGAAGACGTCGAAGTGCGCGTCTGGGATTCCACGGCGGAGCTGCGCTACCTCGTGCTGCCGGAACGGCCGGCGG
>DASRIK010000432.1:0-7480 GCA_035650035.1 Burkholderiales bacterium
CACCTGCAGAACGAGAAAAAGCTCGATGAGCTGCGTAAGCCATGCGAGCAGCAGCGTCGCCAGATCGAGACCCCAGAATCCCGGTATGACGCGCCGCGCCGGCCGCACAGCCCAATTCGTGAGCGCGTTCAGGAATTCGGAGATCGGGTTGCGCTGCGCGGCGTGAGCCCACTGGAGGAGAAACCTCAGAAGCAGCGCGACGGTAAAAAAGCCCGCGGCGGTTTCGATGAGAAAGATGAGAGCGGTCGTAAGCATCAGCGCGGAGTTCCTTTGTTGTTATCGATCGGAGCATCATTCGCGCTATCCGCACCCAGCGCTATGCCGAGCTCGCGGGAACGCCCGGCCGCCGCACGGGCGGCCTTGAGGATTGCCTTGCGCACACCGCTCCTTTCCAGCTCGGCGATCGCACGTTCGGTCGTGCCACCTTTGGACGTCACGCGCGCGCGCAACGTGGCCGGCGGCTCGGGGCTTTCCACCGCGAGCTTCACGGCGCCGCGAAACGTCTCGAGCGCGAGCAGGCGCGCTGCATCGGGTGAGAAGCCGAGATCGACCGCGGCCTCCTGCAGCGCCTCGATGAAATAGAACACGTAAGCGGGGCCGCTGCCGGACACCGCCGTGACCGCGTCGATCTCTTCCTCCGTTTCCACCCAAAGCGTGCTGCCGGCTGCACCCAGGATCTGCTCGGCGCGATTTCGATCGTCCTTCGACACACTTGCGGGCGCGTACAGGCCCGTCACACCGGCGAGGGCGAGCGCAGGCGTATTCGGCATTGCTCGCACGATCCGCGTGTGCCCACCCAGCCAGCGGGACAGATCTGCGTAGCGGACGCCGGCAGCGATCGTGATGACGAGCGGCGCGCGAAGGAACGGCGCGAGCCCGCGCGCCACATCGCGCATGTTTTGCGGTTTGACCGCCAGCACGATGCATTCGGCGCCGTGAAGCTGGGCGTCCATTGCCGCAGACGTCGACACGTGCTGCTCGCGTGCGAGCCGCTCACGCGCTTCGTGTTCGATGTCGACGACGTGGATCTCTTGCGGACGCCGACCTTTTTTCAGCATGCCGACGATCAGCGCAGTGGCCATGTTGCCGCCGCCGATAAAAGCGATGCTCATGAGACTTGCTGTGCTTCGCCCGTGGCGCTTGCGCGTTCACGCGAGCCAAAAATCGCGGTACCCACGCGAACGATGGTCGCGCCTTCGGCAACCGCCGTTTCGAGGTCGTCCGACATACCCATGGAGAGCGTATCCAGCGCGTACCCGGATGCGACGAGCGCGTCCTTCATCTGGCGCAACCGCGCGTAAGGCGCTCGTTCCGGGCTCGGCTCCGAACCGGGCTCGGGTATCGCCATGAGCCCGCGAAGGCGCAGCCCCGGGAGGCCGGCGATCGCCTCGGCAAGGGCGAGTTCTCCACCCGGCGCGACGCCGCTCTTGCTCGGTTCGCCGCTCACGTTTACCTGGATGCAGACGTTAAGAGGAGGGAGGTGCGGTGGGCGCGCGGCGCTCAGCCGCGCCGCCACTTTTTCACGCTCGATCGAATGGACCCAGTGGAAATGTTCGGCGATCGCCCGGGTTTTGTTGCTCTGCACGGGACCGATGAAATGCCACTCGAGCTCGAGTCCTTCGAGCGCTGTGATTTTTCTCACGCCTTCCTGCACGTAGCTTTCGCCGAACGCGCGCTGACCCGCGCGGTGCGCTTCTTCGACGCACGACGCCGGAAACGTCTTGCTCACGGCGAGAAGCACGATTTCCGACGGGTCACGTCCCGCCGAGCGCGCCGAACGCTCGATACGCGCTAGTACGGCTTTCAAATTGAGTGCGATCGTCGTCAACTGTGAAGTGAAAAGAAGGCTAAAGAGTCAACAGCTTATGGTCGATTCGGCACTGCATCCGGCAGGTCTGCCGCTGGGGAAATTATAAATGGATATCTCCGAGCTCCTTGCCTTCACGGTCAAGAACAAGGCTTCCGATCTTCACTTGTCGGCGGGGCTGCCGCCGATGATCCGTGTGCACGGAGACGTGCGCCGCATCAACCTGCCGCCGCTCGAGCACAAAGACGTGCACGCGATGGTGTACGACATCATGAACGACGGGCAGCGCAAGTTCTACGAGGAGAATCTCGAGTGCGATTTCTCCTTCGCGATCCCGAATCTCGCCCGGTTCCGTGTGAACGCCTTCGTGCAGCAGCGCGGCGCCGGCGCGGTGTTCCGGATCATTCCGTCGACCGTGCTTTCGCTCGAAGAGCTGAAAGCGCCGAAGATTTTCCAGGAGATCGCCGACCAGCCCCGCGGGATCGTGCTCGTGACGGGACCGACCGGCTCGGGCAAGTCCACGACGCTCGCCGCGATGGTGAACTTCATCAACGAGAACGAGCACGGTCATATCCTGACCGTGGAAGACCCGATCGAATTCGTACACGAAGCGAAGAAGTGTCTCATCAACCAGCGTGAGGTGGGCCCGCACACGTTGTCCTTCTCGAATGCGCTGAGGGCGGCGCTCCGCGAGGACCCGGACGTGATCCTCGTCGGCGAGATGCGCGACCTCGAAACCATCCGCCTCGCCATGACGGCCGCGGAAACCGGTCACCTTGTGTTCGGCACGCTGCATACGAGCTCTGCCGCGAAGACCATCGACCGGATCATCGACGTGTTCCCGGCCGAGGAGAAGGAGATGGTGCGGGCCATGCTATCGGAATCGCTCCGGGCCGTCATCTCGCAGACGCTCATCAAGACCAAGGACGGAAGCGGACGGGTTGCCGCCCACGAGATCATGATCGGTACGCCCGCGATCCGAAACCTCATCCGCGAGAACAAGGTTGCGCAGATGTACTCGGCGATACAGACCGGCCAGCAGGTCGGCATGCAGACGCTCGACCAATGCATGCTGGAGCTCGTCAAGCGTAACGTCGTAGCCGCCGATCAAGCCCGCACGCGCGCAGTCAACAAGGACGCGTTCAGGTAGGCGCGGCGCAGCGGGGAGAGACGACGTGGAACGAGACCAGGCACTGAAATTCATGCAGGACCTTCTTCGCGCGATGGTGGCGAAGAAGGCGTCCGATCTCTTCATCACGGCAGGGTTTCCACCAGCCATCAAGATCGACGGCAGAATATCGCCCGTAGCGAATCAGACACTGACGCCACAGCACACGGCTGAAATCGCAGGCGCGATGATGAACGACAAGCAGGCGGCGGAATTCGAGGCGACGAAGGAATGCAATTTCGCGGTGAGCCCCGGCGGCATCGGTCGCTTCCGCGTGAGCGCGTTCATGCAGCAGGGCCGCGTCGGCCTGGTTCTGCGCACGATCAACACGGCCATTCCGACCTTCGAAGAGCTGAAGCTGCCACCCGTCATGCGGGACATCTGCATGATGAAGCGCGGGCTCGTGATCATGGTCGGCGGCACGGGCCAGGGCAAATCCACGTCGCTCGCCGCCATGGTGGGTTACCGCAACGAGAACAGCTACGGTCACATCATAACGGTCGAAGACCCCGTCGAGTTCGTACACGAACACAAGAACTGCGTGGTCACTCAGCGCGACGTCGGCGTCGATACGGATACGTGGTCCACTGCGCTCAAGAATGCGCTGCGGCAAGCGCCCGACGTCATCTTGATCGGCGAGATCCGCGATCGCCAGACGATGGAATACGCCATCGAGTTTTCCGAGACGGGGCACCTGTGCATGGCAACGCTCCACGCCAACAGCTCGAACCAGGCGCTGGACCGGATCATCAACTTCTTCCCGGAAGAGCGCCGGCAGCAGCTCCTCATGGATCTCTCGCTCAACATCCGCGCGTTCATCTCGCAGCGCCTGATTCCGCGCAAGGACGGGAAAGGTCGCGTGGCCGCGGTCGAGATCATGTTGAACAGCCCGCTCATCTCGGACCTGATCTTCAAAGGCGAGGTGCACGAGATCAAGCAGATCATGGCGAAATCGCGCGAGCTGGGGATGCAGACTTTCGATCAGCATCTCTTCGAGCTGTACGACGGCGGACAGATCAGTTACGAAGACGCGCTGCGCAACGCGGACTCGGTGAACGAGCTGCGCCTCATGATCAAGCTCCACAGCAAGGAAGCCAAAGACAAAGATGTTCTCGGTGGTATTACGCACCTAAACATTGTCTGAGTTGGCTCGTAGGGTGCGCTGCGAGCGCACCGCTGTGTGTCTCCCTAAGCCTCGCATGCTCGGACGTGAGTGCTAAGCGGCCTTCGAATGTTGGCCTCGCGGGGCCCCACGTCTTCGACGTCCCCGCTCATCAGAACGAGGGACAGTTCTAAAGTACACTCCCGCTCATGCCGGAGCTGCCTTTCGGCTACGGACTGTTCGCGATCCTCGCCATAACCGTCGTAGCTGGCTACCTCGTTTTCGCGATCACAGGATTTGGCGCACCGATCGTCATGGTGCCGGTCATGTCGCATTTCCTGCCGCTGCCGTTCGTCCTTCCGCTCGCGGTGCTGCTGGATGTCGGCGCGTCGCTCATCATGGGTCTGCGCTTCCAGCGCAATGCCGACTGGCGGGAGCTCAAGTTGATGGTGCCTTTCTCGCTCGCAGGCGCGATCCTTGGTGTGACCTTGCTCGTGAGCCTTCCGCGGCAAGCGGCGGTTTCGGCACTCGGGGTCTGCGCGATCGCATACGGCGTGTACAGCCTCAGCCGACGCGGCCACGCGCGGCACGTGAGCCGCGTCTGGGCACCGGTCTCGGGATTTACCGGCGGTGCGATGGGCACGCTGTTCGGTATCGGTGCCCCGCCTTACGCGATCTATCTTTCGGCGCGCATCGAGGAGAAGGCGGCCATTCGTGCCACGCTGTCGACGATGGTGCTCTTCAGCACCGCAATCCGGCTTACGGTGTTCACGTTTGCGGGGCTCGTGCTCCTTGACCGCCTCGCCGCGTTCACGCTCCTGTTGCCGTTCGTGCTCGCCGGCCTGTGGATCGGCCACCATGTGCACCTCCGCATGTCCAGCGAGAAGGTGCTGGCTGCGATCAGCGTGCTGCTGATCGTGAGCGGCGGCTCGCTCCTCGTTCGCGCGCTCTACGCCTGAGTTTCAGGTGCCCGATGTCCGCGCGCCGTCAGTGCCTTTCGGTCCGTAGCGCAACTGAACGGTCAGCGCAGACACATCGATCTTCCCGAGCTTGAGCAGTCGCGCCTCGATTGCTGCGCGCGAGCGGTTATGAAGCTTCGCGAGCTCGGCGGAAGTCTTGCCCGAGTCGAATCCGGCCGCGAGTCGCTCTTCTTCCTGCGGCGTCCAGCGAACGAACGGATTGGCCGGGGCGTCCTCGGGCCTGCGATCGGCATTCGGCATGGAGCGATTGCCTTCGATTGCGCGTACCGCTTCGAAAAGCGCCCGCACGGTGTCCGGGTGCTGATAGGCGCTGTCCGCGGCGAACACTTCGCCAGTTGCCGGATGGATGCCGTTCGCGAGTGCGTTCAGTATCTTCAACGTTTGTTCCCTGTCCATGGTCCCCTCGTCGGAAATGATGTTGGATTCGTATCGCGCGCACGGTCGTCACGCGACAAGAGAGGACAACGTGAGGTACGGAAGGGAGTTGACTGGAGAGGCTATAACCTAAGGCCGTATACCGTACGCTGCGGAAGGGCGTTGGGGCTCACGCGGGACGCGACGCATGCAAGCGCCGCTGCGCGTGTCATACCGGCCCGTCGCGCTTTTTGCGCATACTGCCGGCGACGAGCTTGAACTCGAAAAGCCGGCATTCGAGCGCGCCGTTGTAAAGCGGTGTGCGGCGTGAAGGGGAAAGGCCGATCAGCTTCGGCAGGCGCATGTCTGCGGTAAAGATGTACGCCGTCCAGCCCGCATACTTCTTCTTGAGCGCATCGCCCAGCTTCGGATAGAGCGCAGCGAGCGATTCCCGATCCTGCAGGCGCACACCGTAGGGCGGGTTCGTGACGATGATGCCGGAGGGTGCCGGCGGCGGCATTTCAAGTACATCGGCCTGCTTCAGCGTGACGAGCCGCTCGACGCCGACCGCAGTGAGATTCGCCCGGGCGAGCTTGAGAGCATCGCCATAGCGATCGCTGCCGTAAATTGGCAGGCTTTCCGGCTTGCGCACGCGTGCGCGCGCGGCGCTCTTCAGCGCGTTCCATGCACGCGGATCGAATACATCCAGCTTCTCGAATCCGAACGTACGCCCGAGTCCTGGCGCTTTATCGAGCGCGATCAGCGCGGCTTCAGACAGAAAGGTCCCGCTTCCGCACATCGGATCCAGCAGTGGCGCGGCGCCGTCCCATCGCGCAAGCTTGAGTATCCCCGCCGCGAGATTCTCGCGCAGCGGCGCCTCCCCCGTAGTCTCGCGATAGCCGCGCTTGAAGAGAGCCTCGCCCGAAGTGTCCAGGTAGACGGTGAGGTGAGTCGAGGAGAGGAAGGCGTGCACGCGCACATCGGGTGCGCGAGTATCGACATCGGGTCTTCTGCCGCACGCGTCGCGAAACACGTCGCAGATCGCGTCCTTCACGCGCAGCGTCACGAAATCGAGGCTTTTCACGGGCGCGCGTATTGCCGAGACGTCGACGCGTATGGAACGCTCTACCGAAAACCATTGCGGCCAAGGCAGCGTCTGCACGGCCTCGAAAATATCGAGCTCGGAACGATATGCAGAATGACGGACCTGCCACAGCACGCGGCTCGCCACACGGCTTTCGAGATTCACCGCGTAACACACCGGAAACACGCCCTCGAAATGCACGCCGCCGTCGACGGCCGAAATCTTGGCGGCACCAATCGCCTCGAGCTCGTCGTTCAGGATCAGCTCGAGCCCGCGCGGGCACGTTGCAAAGAACCGCTGCTCGCTTTGCACGCCGGACCCGTTCACGGCTTCAGTGGCACGTAAATCTCGTAAGAAATACGATGCCGACCGTTCGCCGCCTTCGTCAGAGCAGTGATGCGAGCTTCGGGACGTGCGCCAAGATCCATCTGGCGCGCGAGATCGGCGTTCTCGCGGCGCGGAAGATACCCGAGCATGTGCCCCTGCCATTCGAGACGGATTGCGTTCGCGTCGTGCGGATTGGCGGGCTCGCGGACGAGCGTGAGCCGGTCGCCCATTTTCATGCGGTCCCATACCGCTTGGCCGTCGTAATACACGAAACCCGCAAGCGGTGCGTGCTGCACGACGATGCGAGCTGAAGGGATCTCCGCTGCTGCCACGGGGCTCGCAGCGAGCCAAAGGATCAGCGCGATAGACAGCTTCATGCTCATTGAATCGCGACCTATTTGAGCAATCGTCTTCGGGCGAGCAGGAGCGCAGCATACAGGCTCACCGTCGTGTATGCAGCGAGCACCAGCACGTGCAATCCGATTGTGTCCGGAACGGCGCCGTTCATGAGCGGCCGCGCAAGGGCGACTGCGTGCGTAAGCGGAAACGCCTGAGCAGCCGCCTGAAGCCACGCCGGAAGCTGCTCGAGTGGGAAGAAAACACCGGAGGCGAGCATCATTGGCGTGATCGCAAGCGTGAAGTAGTACATGAAAAAGTC
>DASRIK010000433.1:0-6289 GCA_035650035.1 Burkholderiales bacterium
CGGTGTGGTCGTGCCGACCGGTGTGCCCAGATCGATCGTCACCAGACTGAACAATGAAATCAACAAGGCGCTCGTCTCCGCGAGCGCAAGAGAGAAGCTCGGCGCCATCGGTTACGAGCTCGTTGGCGGAACGATCGAACAGTTCACCGCGCTCGTCCATCGCGAGATCGCGAAGTGGGCCGATGTCGTCAGGCGCACCGGGGCAAAAGTCGACTGACGGGGGCATTTGCAAAGGCCAGAACGCCTCGTTACGATGGCGTAAAAGAAGACAAGACTCAGCGCCTCGCAATTGCACATCGGCGCCTCACGCCGGCAACCAAGGGAGGGGCCATGAAGAACCGTCGGTTCGATCGGCGTACTTTTCTCAAGAGCGCGATCGCGGGCAGCGCCACTGCTGCCTCGGTCACACTGCCGCAGACCGGCCAGACGCAGCAGAAGCCGGCCGCTCCCGCCGCGAGCCCGCCTGCGAGTCCCGGCTATGCCTACCTCAACCTCGAAGAGCAGGCTTTCATCGAGACGCTCGTCGATCATATGGTGCCCGCGGACGAGCTCTCGCCCAAAGGCACCGACATCGGGATCAACATATACATCGATCGCGCGCTCGCAGGCGGCTGGGGCAAAGGCGAGCGTCTGTATATGCAGGGACCGTGGAAACAGGGTGCGCCAAGCCAGGGTTATCAGCTGCCGCTCACGCCCGCAGAGCTCTACCGCGCGGGCATCAAGGCGGCTAACGCGTATTGCGTGAAGACCTACGGGAACACCTTCGATCGCATCCCGGAGAATCAGCGGCAGGAGTTTCTGCTCGCGCTGCAGGCGGGCAAAGTGTCATTCGAAGGTGGACTGCCGTCGCGCATATTCTTCACGACCGTTTACCAGAACGTCATGGAAGGCATGTTCTCCGACCCGATCCATGGCGGAAATCGAAACAAGGCTGGCTGGAAGATGATCGGCTTCCCCGGCATCGTTGCCGTGCACGCGCAGAACGTCGACAAGTTCAAGGACCGGAAGTACACCGCCGATCCGATCAGCATCGCGGACATGTCCTGAGCCGACGCGGAACGCATCTCCTGGCGCACGCCAGGCTCCATTTCTGACGTTCCGGAGGGAAAGCATGGCCACCAAACTCAAGGAAGTCGACGCCGTCATCGTCGGGCTCGGCTGGACCGGCGGCATACTCTCGAAAGAGCTCACGCAAGCCGGTCTCAAGGTCGTCGCGCTCGAGCGCGGCGGCATGAAAACCGCGGCGAACGATTATTCGTTGCCGAACATCCGCGACGAGCTCCGCTACGTTCACCGTCACGACCTCATGCAGAACACCGCGCGGGACACGCTCACGGTTCGCAACAATCCGAAGCAGGAAGCGCTGCCCATGCGCAGGCTCGGCTCGTTCCTGCCGGGCGAAGGCGTCGGCGGTGCAGCCATCCACTGGAGCGGCGGCACGTGGCGCTGGACCGACATGGAGTTCAGGATCCGCACGCTCTACGAAGAGCGCTACGGCAAGAGCTTCATTCCGGAAGACATGACGATCCAGGACTGGGGCATCACCTACGCCGAGCTCGAGCCTTACTACGACAAGTTCGAATACATGGCCGGTGTCTCCGGCAAGGCAGGCAATATCCGCGGCAAGATTCAGGCTGGCGGAAATCCGTTCGAGGCGCCGCGCGCACGTGAATATCCGCTACCGCCGCTGAAGTCCGTGCTCTCGGCAGAGATGTTCAATGCGGCCGTCAGGAAACTCGGCTATCACCCCTTCCCGCGACCGAATGCGAACGCGTCGCGCGCGTACACGAATCCCGACGGCGTCACCTTTGGCGCCTGCCAGTATTGCGGCTTCTGTCAGCGCTTCGGTTGCGAGGCGAACGCGAAAGGCAGCCCTCACCTGACGGTGATCCCGATTGCTCTGCGCAGCCCCGATTTCGAGCTCCGCACGCATTCATGGGTGACGAAAGTATTGAAGGATGCGGGCGCGAAACGCGTGACCGGCGTCGCCTACACGAACGTAATGACCGGTGAAGAATTCGAGCAACCGGCTTCCATGGTTCTGCTCTGCGCGTACGCGATCAACAACGTGCACCTCGTGCTGCTCTCCGGTCTCGGCGAGCCGTACGATCCCGTGAGCCAGAAAGGCATCATCGGAAAGAACTACGCGTATCAGAATGGCGTGAACGCCCGCCTCTTTTTCGAGGGCAGGCACTTCAATCCATTCATCGCAGCGGGTGGCTCCAGCGATCTGATCGACGATTTCAACGCGAACTGGGATTTCGATCGCGGGCCCGTCGCCGCGCTTGGCGGCTACAACATCTCCGCCGGTTTCAATACGGCCCTTCCGATCGGCTACAGGCCGGTGCCGAGCGGCACGCCGGCCTGGGGCAGGGAATGGAAAGCCGCGACGGCAAAGTGGTACCAGACCGCGATGAACATCAATTCGAGCGGCAGCGTCATGTCGAACCGGTACAACTACTACGATCTCGACCCGACATATCGGAACGCGTTCGGCCAGCCACTCATGCGCATGACTTTCGACTACAAGGCGAACGAGCACAAGATGGGCCAGCACGCGGCCGATACGGTGAACGCGATCGCAAAGTCGATGAATCCGACGCGCCTCAACCGTGCCACGGCCCGCACGCAGCCGTGGACCGTCGTCCCGTATCAAAGCACGCACAATACCGGTGGGACCATCATGGGACCGTCGCCGTCGAACAGCGCCGTCAACAAGTACCTCCAGAGCTGGGAGTACGAGAATCTCTTCGTTGTCGGCGCGAACGTATTCCCGCATAACGCCGCCTACCAGCCGACGGGGCTCGTGGGTGCGCTTGCGTACTGGACGGCGGACGCGATCACGAAGCGTTACGTGAAGAAACCCGGAATGCTCGTTTGAACGAGGACGCATTCGGAATGACAAAAATGAGAACGACCGCTGCGATCGCACTGGCGCTCGCCGCTGCCACAGCAGCCGCCCAGCAAGGCGACGTCAAGCGCGGCGAGAAAGTTTTCGAGACCTGCCGCGCGTGCCACGCCGTGGACGGCAAAACGAACGACATCGGTCCCGGGCTCCACGGCGTGTTCAATCGCAGGGCCGGCGACCGCGACGACTTCCGCTACTCGCCCGCGATGAAGAAAAGCGGCCTCACGTGGACACCTCAGGCGCTCGACACGTTTCTCGCCGACCCGCAGAAGGCCGTGCCCGCGAACCGCATGCCTTTTTCCGGCCTGCCTGATGCGCGCGAGCGCGCAGACGTGATCGCCTACATGCTGCAGGTGTTCAGGTAGCGCCCCTGACCGCGTCTTCCCACCTGACGAGCGCACGCTCCTCGAACGGCTTGTCCCACTCCGCGTAGTTCGAGCGATCGACGACCTGCACGGGGAGCATGATCTCCCGCGGCACCGCTTCGCCTCGCAAATGCCGGATCGCGGCTTCTGTCGCGACGCCCGCGATCTTCAGCGCATCGAAATCCATGGTCGCGAGCAGCTTCCCTTCTTTGATCGACTGAATCGCGTCGGGCACTGCGTTCACGCCGACGACGACGCTTGTGCGGCCGACTGCCTCCACCGCTTCGATCGCGGCAAGCGCCATGACGTCGTTGGCGGCCAGCACGGCGTCAAAAGGAACGCCCGATTCAAGGAAAGCAGCGACGGCCGCAAGCGTATCCGGCCGCTGATACTCGCCGCAGATTGTCCCTACGAAGCGAATTTTCGAAAACTTCTTCTGCGCGTCCCGAAAGCCGCGCAGACGATCGAGGCTCGTGACGGACTCGCGCGGGCCTTCCACGATGAGCACATTACCGGCGCCGCCCAGGTGCTCGTACAGATACGTCGCGATCCTGACGCCGAGCGCATGGTCGTCAGATCCCACGAAGCTGATTGGGCCCGGCTCCGTATAGCGATTGAGATAGCCGATGAGCGGCACGCCGGCCGCAGCGATCTTGCGGAGCGCTTCGTTGACGCCCGTCGGATGCACCGGCACCACGAGGAAAGCGTCGGGCCGTTGCTTCAGTGCCTCATCGATCAGCGCGATCTGTTCGGCGACGTCATCCGGCTTTTGCGGCACATAGTGCCGAGTACCGACGCCGAACGCCTGCGCGGTGCGGTCCGCCCCGAGCCGGGCTGCAGCGTATGCCGGATTCGTCCTGTTCTTCGTGAAAACGGCGAGCCACATCAGAGTTGCGCCAGCCGGCCCTCAGGCACCGCTTCGAGCGCCTCGTAGATCTTGAGATCGATTTCGATCCCTTCGCGCAGCGCGCGCGCACGTTCCCGGAATGCCCGTTCGGAGGGTATGCGAATCTCGTCCACGCCGGGCTGGCGCGGCGTCGCTTTCACGCGCGCGAGCATCGCGCTCACGTCGCGCCGAAAATCCTCGAGCGGGACAAGCATGTCGGGCTTGATCGCCATGACGAGATAGCCGTACGTCTTGTCGTCGCCGAGCCCGGACCCCGCCAGCACGCCGAACGCCTGCATCGCAAGCGCCAGCGCAAACCCTTTATAGCCCCCGAAAGGGAGCAGCGCATGCACCTGCGCCGGGTCGCGCGTAAGCTGACCCTGCCTGTCGATCGCCACCCCCTCGGGGAGCACTGCATTGCGGCGCTCCTGGAAAATGAGGTCCGTGCCCATGAACGCCGAGGTGCCCAGATCCACGACGAAGGGATCGTCCTGCGTCGGAAACCCGAACGCGATCGGATTCGTCCCGGTGGCGGGGTCTCTCGAGCCCGGCGCCGCCACATGGATCCTGCTGCTCACCGTGTGCATGCCGATGAGACCGGCGCGCGCCACCATCTCGACGTAGTGCGCGCTCCGGCCGCTCACCCAGGAATTGTTGACGCCCACGACCGACATGCCGTTCTCGCGCGCTTTCGAGATTGCCACCTGCGTGGCGCGATACATTGTCACCATGCCGCAATTGTTGCCGCCGTCGAAGAGCACCGACAGAGGCGTCTCGCGGATCGGGCGCATAGGCCGCCGAGGCTGCCGCAGCTGGCGATGCTCCACGACGTTCAGGATCTTCGGCAGGCCCGAATATTCGTAGCCGCACAACGCGGCATCGACGCAGTGATCGGCGATGATGCGCGCTTCCTCGGCGTCGTAGCCGATTTTGCGCAGCGTGTGCTCCGCGAGCGCCTGCGCCTCGGCGGCTGTCAGCTTCACTCTATCCGGGGACCCAATTTCCACTATTTCTCCTTCATGCCGGCCTCGCGCGCGAGGGTGGTGAACTCTTCCGACTGTTTACGCAGGAACGCCGCGAACTCTTCCGCCGAATGGCTGGCGATGAGCTCGATGCCCTGTTCCAGAAATCGGTTGCGCACGTCGGCTGCGGCGACGCCTTTCGCGATGCCGTCCCGCACGCGCTCGATCACCGCGCGCGGTGTACCCGCGGGTGCAACGACGCCGTTGAACGTCGAATCCTGAAAACCCGGAATCCCCGCCTCGTCGATCGTCGGCACCTGCGGCAGGACAGGCGAGCGTTTACGCGTCGTTACCCCGAGCGCTCTCAGCTTGCCCGCATTGATGAAGGGCAACGACGTCGTCACCTGATCGAACCTCAGCATGACGTGCCCGCCGACGAGGTCGACGATCGCGGGCGCGGCGCCTTTGTACTGCACGTGCAGCACCCTGATGCCTGCCCGTCGGCTGAACGTCTCGGCTGCAACGTGGCCCGTCGAACCCGGCCCCGACGCAGCGCTCGTGAGCTCACCCGGGCGGCGCTTGGCGAGCGCGATCAGGTCGCGCACGCTTTTCACCGGCAACGACGGATTCACCACGAGCACGAGCGGCACGTCGGCGGTTTGCGATATCGCGGTGAAGTCTTTCAGCGGATCGTAGCCTGCGTCAGGCACGAGCGTCGGCGCGCGGACGAAAGTATTCGAGATCGAGAGCAAAGTATAGCCGTCGGTCGGCGCGCTTTTCACATACCGCGTGCCGACGATGGCGCTGGCGCCGGGGCGGCTCTCCACGATGACTTGCTGGCCGAATACGCGCGTCAGCTGCTCCGCGACCGCGCGCGTGACAGTCTCCTGATTCCCGCCGGGCGCAACGGGATTGATGATGCGAACAAGCTTGGCTGGATATACCGCCGTCTGAGTCCAGCCGGCAGGACTCACCGAGCATAGCGCGAGCGCGAGGACGCAGCTTCGGGATCGCGTCATCGCACGCCTAGACCTGTCGCCCACCCATTTTCGCCAACTGGCATCCGTTGATTCGCCAGGAGCCATTCGTCTGGCGCTCCATCGGATAGACGGCGATCCATGCAACTCCTTCCGCATCGATCATTCTCACCGGCTGCACGATCTCGCCT
>DASRIK010000434.1:0-2196 GCA_035650035.1 Burkholderiales bacterium
ATCGCGTTGCGATGCTTATGACCGCGAAATCCCGGTTTATTCCCAGGAACTGAATGCGTCGCAGCGGGAGGCCGTGCACCGCGCAGTGACCTGTTCCGTCTTCCATCTGATCTGGGGACCTCCGGGAACCGGCAAGACCAAAGTCATTCCAGAAATCGTGCGGCGAGTCGACGGCCCCGTCCTGCTTGGCGCATTCACCAATACGGCCGTGGACAAAATGCTTTTAGCCTTACTGGCCCACGATCCAGGCGCCCGCTTCCTGCGGGTGGGCCGGTCCGCGGATTCACCAGAGCTCGTCCGGAAGCTCGGCCGTGATCCGGCGGAGTTTTTCACCGACGATCTGGCGATGAGGCATGGCACGGTACGCGCCGTCAAAGAGGCGCTTCAACGGACGCCGATCGTGGCCGCTACGGCGCACCGCGCATCAACGCTTCCGTACTTGAGGTCACGCCCTTTCGAAATGGCGATTGTGGACGAAGCCGGGCAACTGACCGAGCCTCTTTCGCTTGGTTTGATACTTCGCGCGCGCCGCTTCGTGCTGATTGGCGATGACAAGCAACTTCCGCCGGTCGTGCGCACGCGCGAGCTGGCGCACTCCATGTTCGAGCGTTTGAAACGCGGAGCCGGTTTCGTTACGTTGCTGGAAACGCAATATCGCATGCATCCGGAGATCATGGACGTTTCGAACCGGCTTTTTTACGAAGGCCGTTTGCGGGCCGGCGTTACCGCTCAAGACCGCATGCCTCCTGACGGGCCCGACGGCCAGCCGGTTGTATTTGTTCCTGTGGAGAGTGGTCGGGACGGACGTTCCAATCGTGAGGAAGCGCTTGCGGTTGTCGATATGGTGCGCTCGCTGACTCGCGGCAATGGAATAGCGCCCGAGTCGATCGGTGTCGTTTCGCCGTTTCGAGCGCAGGTTGTGCTGCTCCGCCAGATGCTGGCGGGCACTGGCGTCACGGTGGACACCGTAGAGCGCTTTCAGGGCGGCGAGCGCGATATCATGATCTTGTCGTTTGTACGCTCGCGCGGTACGGGTTTCGTCTTCGATGACCGGCGTTTGAATGTCGCCATCACTCGCGCCCGCCGGAAGCTCGTGCTGGTGGCCCATCCAGAGCTTTTCCGAAAATCCAGATACGAATGGATCTGCACGTTTACCGAAACTCTCAAGACCGCTGGAACGACCTGAGGGATGCCGCCCGCCGGCAGGGAGCGGTGCTGGCGTTGAATGCCGTCACGTTCGACGAACTGGTCGAACGTCTCACGCCCGATGTCCAGGTGGCAGACGCCGGCCAACGATTGGCGGTCTTGAATTCGCTCCCTGCTAAAGGCGAGGCGGCGTGCCTGCCGAACGTGACACGTTACGCCTACGACGCTGTGTCCGAGCTTAAGGCCTCGCGTGTCCGGCCGCATGAACTTCGCGCCGTCGGCGCCGATTTTCTCGCGGACATGCTCGAGCAGTACGGCCAGGCGCTAAGCGACGCCCGGCTCTATGATCCACAGGATCGTTGCGCGCTCGCCGCATCGCGCGTTCGGGAAAGCAGCATCGCCTGGCTCGAACGATTTGAACGTGTGGTCTTGCATGCTCTCTACGATCTGACGGAGTCGCAGTTCCTTTTGGTCCGATCGCTCATCGAGACGCTGCCTGACGGCGGAACGGTGGTTCTCTTCAATACCACAGCAAACGTGAAGCCCACAGAATTCGCCGAATGGACGTGGCAGCGATTCGTACGCGACGAGTCACTGGCAGAAAAGACTTTTCCTGAATTCTGCAGGCCTTCACATCGAACGCGCGCCGTTCTGGAAAAGTTATTCGTATTCGAACCCCACGACCCGCTCCCGCCCGAGGATTCGCTGCGGATCGTCGAAGCCCCGGGGCGTTATAAGGAAATCGAGAAGATCGGTGCCGACATTGCAGATTTGCTCACGGCTGGAGAGAGTCCGAATGACGTAGCCGTGGTGGTGCGGCACATTGAGACATACGGGGAAATGCTCGAGGATGTCTTTGCGCGCTACGGCATAGCGTTCCGATTTGATACCGGCGTCCCGCTGCTGCGCGTTCCAATAATCAAGTACTGGCTGTCGATGCTCGATCTTGTTACCAATGAGCGTTCGCGCGAGTCGCTGGCGCGCGTGATGTCGAGCGCCTACTTCACTCCGCGTTTGTCGCCGGACACCGATATGGAGCGGTTGCTGGCC
>DASRIK010000435.1:0-2455 GCA_035650035.1 Burkholderiales bacterium
TCAAAGTGTCCTTCGATCACACCAAGTCGGGGAACCCGACAACCACCATCGACTATCGAAAATAGTTCATCAGCAGAGCCTGGACCTACGGCGTCCCCATGTCGTAGTCGTACACGAGAGCTGCTTCCTGAAGCTTGTAAAACAATGCGCCCAGTTGATCGTGCTGAGGATGGCGCAAGTATGCCTGCAGACCGGCGAGGTCGTCGAATTCCATCACGGCCGCGAATGGAAAGTCCGCGGTCATCAGCGCCTCGTACCCAGCATTGTGGCGAACGCGGGCGCCGACCACAAACCGCCTGACCGATGGAATGTCTCGCGCGGCGACGTGCAATGCCGCGAACATCGCCTCGCGATCGGCTTCGGTAATGCTGCGCTTCGGACGGAACAGCACGACGTGCGCGAGCATGGCTATGTTGTGGCGCGGGGTTCCAGCCGCTTGAGTTTCTCAACCAGGGTCGTCCGTTTGAGGTTGAGCAGCTTCGAGGCCTGACCTTTATTGCCCCCGGTCTTCTCGAGCGCTCGGCGGATGAGATCGTGCTCGATACGGCTGATATAGCCATCGAAATCGATCCCGCCTTCGGGGAGGTTGACGTCTGGCGCGGCTGCGCCATTCGACGCCTGCTGGATGTCCGCCGTCAGGTCGGACGTCTCGATCTGCACGCGTCCTCCGCTCAGCGCGACGGCGCGCTCGATCGCATTCTCGAGCTGACGCACATTCCCTGGCCATACGTAAGCCATCAGGCAACGCAGGGCTTGCTGCGAGATTGTGAGAGTCCTCGTCTCCGGCTCGACGCTCCGCGAATGGCTGAGCTTCGACGTGCCGGCGCCCGACTCGGGCACGGAGAACTTTTTCAGAAAATGCTGCACGAGAAGCGGGATGTCTTCCTTTCGTTCGCGCAGCGGCGGCAGATGGATAGGGATGATGTTGAGCCGGTAAAACAGGTCTTCGCGGAACGTGCCCTCGCTTACCATTTTTTGAAGGTCGCTGTTGGTCGCGGCGACCACCCGCACATCGACCTTGGTGGTATGTGTGTCGCCAATGCGCTCGAATTCGCGCTCCTGCAGCACGCGCAGGAGCTTCATCTGCATCCCGGGGCTCATCGTGCCGACTTCATCCATGAAGAGCGTGCCCTTGTGAGCCTGCTCGAGACGCCCCTGTCTGGTGCCGATCGCGCCGGTGAACGCACCGCGCACGTGGCCGAAGAGCTCGGCTTCGAGCAGCGTCTCAGGGATCGCGCCGCAATTCAGCGCCACAAAGCGCTGCGCGCGGCGAGGGCTGTTGTGGTGAATCGCGCGGGCCACGACCTCTTTGCCCGTGCCGGTCTCGCCCGTCACGAGAATGGTGCTCGCTGAAGACGACACCGTCTCCAGCAATTGAAACAGCGCGCGCATCGCCGGGCTGCGCCCGATCAACCCGTCGAACTTGTACCGTTCCTGGAGCTGTGAACGCAGATAGGCGTTCTCGGCTTTCAACCGGCGCTTTTCGAGCGCCGAGTTCAATGCGTGCAGCAGCTCGTCGAACTGGAATGGCTTGGTCACGAAATCGGTGGCGCCGCGCTTGATGGCTTCGACCGCATCCTTCACGGTGCCGTAGCCGGTGACGATGATGCCGACGATATCGGGGTAGCGGACGAGCGCGGCCTCCACCACGCGTGTGCCGTCCAGGCCAGGTAAGCGCAGGTCCGTGATGACGATATCGAAGGCGAATTCCGCGAGCTGTTCGATGGCCTGCTCGCCCGAGTCGGCCTGCGTGACCTCGAATCCGTGTTCGGCCAATCGCTCGGCGAGCGTTTCGCGCAGCGGAGTCTCATCCTCGACGAGCAACAGATGTTTCTTGGATTCAGCCATTTAGTGAAGCGTCAATACTTTGACATGGAAAGTGGAAAGTGGAAAGTGGAAAGTAAAAAGTGGGGCGATTGCGCCAACATCGTGACGCCCATGAGCAAAGGCCTACAGAGTTGTAAACCCGGCACCGATACGGATTTTGAGGGAGGAACAACAGTGGATATCGAAAGACAGACGCTCTCGATCATGAAGGCCTGCGAAGTCGTAGGGGTGAGCCGGCGCACGATTTACAACTGGATGGCTGGCGGCAAGGTTCAGTACGTGCGGACTGCAGGCGGGTCGGTCCGCATCTTCGCCGACTCCTTGTGGAAGAGGCCCCAGGAAACGGTCGACAACCAGATTCAGCACTGACGCTCGCGACGCCACGTCGGGCTGTCGAAAGAAAACCGCGGAGCTAAAATGGATCGTCGGTCCTACTCGGTTGCAGATCTGCTCGAACGGGGCGCTATGGAACAGCCGCGGGAACTTCGCCAGCTCTTTCACCAGCTGAACAACCAGCTCGGCATTATCCTCGCCCATGCCGAGCTTCTGGAACGGAAGGCGGTGGACGAAACGAGCCGTTCACGCGCCACGCAGGTGGTCAGCAGTGTGCTCGACGCTATGGGAACCG
>DASRIK010000436.1:0-2225 GCA_035650035.1 Burkholderiales bacterium
AAACAAGAGCTTCCGCTTCACGGAGCGGACGAGTCTTCAGTTCCGTTCCGAGTTTTTCAACATGCTGAACAAGACGAACTTCCGTCCGCCAGTGGTCAACTGGAGCGCGGCGAACTTCGGAACGTTCACGCAGACGTATCAGCCGCGGCAAATCCAGTTCGCGCTGAAATTCATATTTTGATCCGCTCCCTTTGGTCGCGGCTCAGTCAGGTGACCGTTATCTTCCATCTAAAATGGCCGGATGGATCTAGGCATTGCAGGGAAAAAAGCGCTCGTGTGCGCGGCGAGCAAAGGTCTCGGTAAAGCATGCGCATTCGCTCTTGCGCGAAACGGCGTGGAGGTGACGATCGTTGCGCGCAACCGGGACGCGCTCGAGGCCACCGCACGCGAGATTGCAGGTGCAACCCACACCGTGGTCCATCCGGTGGCGGCAGACATCACGACGCCCGCTGGCCGGCAGCAGGCTTTGGCGGCCGTACCGAACCCCGATATTCTCGTGAACAACGCAGGAGGGCCGCCGCCCGGCGATTTTCGCGAATGGACGCGCGAGCATTGGATCGCGGCGCTCGATGCGAACATGCTCACGCCGATCGAGCTGATCAAGGCCACCGTCGACGGCATGATCTCCCGGAAGTTCGGGCGGATCGTCAACATCACTTCGAGCGCAGTGAAGGCCCCCATCGACATTCTCGGGCTGTCGAACGGCGCCCGCACGGGATTGACTGGTTTTGTCGCGGGACTGGCTCGCAAGACTATCCGGCACAACGTCGCGATCAACAATCTGCTTCCCGGACCGTTTGAAACAGACCGGCTTCGCGCCACCATTCAGGCATCGGCGAAGGCGACCAATAAATCGTTCGAGCAGGTGTGGGAGGAGCGCAAGGCGTCCAATCCGGCGGGCCGGTTCGGCGACCCTGCCGAGTTCGGCGAGGCGTGCGCGTTTCTGTGCAGCATTCACGCGGGATACATAACCGGGCAGAACCTGCTATTGGACGGCGGCGCGTACCCTGGCACTTTTTAGACGCTCGGCTTCGCGCCGGATCGTATTCGCCGATTGCAGCGCGCTCGACGATCGCAGGTGTCCTTCGGCTTCCAGCTTGTCGTAAAACTCGACAGCACGGTTGTACATCGCGATGGCCTGTGCCAGGTGGTGCTCGCGTCCCCGCCTGGATGCTTCCGCGAGCGCCGCATGGGCGGCTCCGGCGCGCGCGTGGAATTCGGCCGCATTGACACGTACCGGCACTCCTTCCGGGTCTAGAGGAAACACCTGGTTATGCAGCTCGAGTGCCCGCTCGGCCGATTTCAAGGCGAGCTGCGGGCGGCCAAGGCGCAGCAACGCCTTCGACTGCTCGGCGTAGTTGCCGGCCACGAGCGAGCGGGTGCGGGCATCGCGCGAGTCCTCCGCGAGTACCGATTGGTGCAACGCGATCGCCGCATCCAGGTGCGCCAGGGCGTCCGCGTGCCGGTTCAT
The DNA here is from genome assembly GCA_035650035.1 of Burkholderiales bacterium. Lineage (GTDB taxonomy): Bacteria > Pseudomonadota > Gammaproteobacteria > Burkholderiales > SG8-41 > JAQGMV01. The sequence continues at coordinate 1,472 of DASRIK010000436.1, forward strand.
TTTCCCAAGACAGACAGCAATGAAATGCTGGCTCGACCCGACATCGGTCCGAAGCAGCCGGTTCTGACGATCCTCCTCGAGCAGCGCCGTCTGGAGAGTCAGCGCTTCTTCCAGATATTGAATCGCGCGTTCGGGCTGCTCCGATGCCGCGAAGCTGACGCCGAGCCGGTAGTGGATGGAGGCAAGGGCCCGTCGCGCGCGGTTGTCGTTCGGCGCTTCACTGAGCAGCTTCTGGCGCAGCTCGAGAGCTTTGAAAAGATGCTCGCGGTTTTCCTGCCACTTGTCGTAATGGCTCAGACCGTACGCCGCTCCTGTGTGCGCGCGAGCAAGCGCGGCGCGATAGGCTTTGTTGTCGGGCTCCTGCACGGTGAGTTGTTCGAGAATCGCGAGCGCCTTCCGGTCGTATTCGAGCCGCTTGTCGGCGCCGCCTGCACGCCCGACAATGAATGCAGCGAGCATATAACTTTCAGCCAGCTGCAACTGGATGCCGCGATCCCCGGGATGCTCGCGGGCCAGCTCCTCACGGATCTCCTGCGCCCGCTGGTAGGTCTTGAACGCGGCGGAAGATTGGCCCAATCCTCCTGATACAGCTCCTGCCTGCAACTCGGCAAAGCGCTCATGCGCCAGAGCCAGCGCTCTGTGCATGGTCACGTCGTCCGATGCGTCATGCGCGAGCTCACGTAGATACTTGAGCGAATGGCTGAGCAGCACCTCGCGCGCCGGAGTCGATCCCGGCAGCCGCGCGATGGAATCA
>DASRIK010000437.1:0-3503 GCA_035650035.1 Burkholderiales bacterium
GGCTGTGATGTCGAATGCGCCCATTATGGTGTGTAGCGGTCTGCCAATGGAAACGGGGCGCCGGTGAAGATCATCACGGGAATGACCACGAGGATCCATGCCCCCAGAGCGACGCCCATGTCCACGAGGCGGTTTCGGATCTCTTCCTTCTCACCGAACCCTTTTACGGCAAACTCGAAGACTTCCCAGAGGAACACGAGGATGAGGAGATACACCAGGGGCACGTACCAGAGACCCGCCACGACACCAGCGAGCGTGTGCGCGATCGTCCAGTAGTCGACGGGATTTTCGTCACGACCACCAGTGTTCGGATGAAACCTCTCATAGATGACGTAGCCCGCCGTGAGCGCCACCCATATACCAGTCACGGTCCAGCGCGGCACCGCAGGCACGACAGAAGATGCGGTAAAGAAGCCGATCAGAAGGCTCACGAACAAGTGGCCGACGAGAACGACCGGGCTGTACCACGGAAGAGCGTCTTCTTTTGTCGATGTCGTCATGGAATCACAAGCAACGGACGGAATCGAAGCTCAGCTTCACATCGCGCACGGCGTGTCGACTGCCGGATCCATGCAATGGAAGCTCGACGCGTCCCGTGCCTGCAGCGAATCCGAACCGGTAGACACCTGGCTGAAATCCCGGGAGAGCGGCTTTCGTCCCCGACCGGTTCAGCGAAGCGGAAAGCTCGCCGTTCGTGAGCTCGATGCGCATCGTCCCCGATCGGTTCCTGAGCGGTATTGGAAAGGCTTGGCCCAACGTCGTCGGCTGCTCGAAGCACGCGTCGAGGCTGATGATCGCCACGTGATCGTCGCCGATATCCCCGCACCCGGGGTTGCCATAGGTATCGAGCTCGACCCCAAAGCCCTTCAGTCCGGCCACGCCTAGACCCTGGCCACCGTGTCCGAGGTAACGGATGTTGCCTTGGTCATTGGCCATCATGAAAGCCATACCAGCGTCACCTTGATGACCGAACACTCCCTCGGAGGATGCTATCTCGAACTGGAATTCGAGCTTGAACGAGGCATCGACCACGATCCCACGGGCGTACACGATCGATCCGGCCTCTTCCCTCAGTTTCTGGGTCAATACTGCTGAACCCTGAGCGAATGTCGTCGACCCGTATGGCTTCCAGTCCTCGCTCGGAAATTGCGACGTCACAATCGACTTCCCACACCTGCCCGAGCCGCAGCTCTTGCCGCATGCCCCGCAATGCTGCGGAGTCGCCTCGAGATTCGTCTCGCAACCATTGAAGCGGTTGCCATCGCAATCTCCGCGGCCCGTGCGGCACGTGCATTTTCCACCAACGCAGTCCTCGTTTGGCGACGCGCATTGCGCTGCGCTGGCACACGCGCCGCCCGGTCCGATTCCCGTGCAGCGGGCTGATTCGCATTTGCCAGATAAACATTGGTCGTCGGCCTGGCATTCATGGCCCTTGGCGCCGAGGCACTTTTCATTGAGGCACGAGCCGTTCTTGCAATCGGCATCGCTTGCGCATGTTCCCGGGGAGCGGCAGATGCCATTCGTACAGCTGAGCGCTTTGGCGCAGCGGCCGTCGTCGCACGCCTCTCCTTCGTCGGGCAGCTTCGTGAGCCAGCATATGAGGAATACCGCGAAGCCGGTCAGCAACGCGGCGCCGGCAATCACCAGCCACCAGGGGAATTTCCGTTTTTTCTGGATTGGCACCACGGCCGCCGCGGTGAGCCTCACGGACACCCAAGCCGACTCGTTGAAGACATCGTCGGTGTGCGCGTTGTCGGCGACGACGAGTTGAAACTCGGATTTCTCTAGCGGCGCTGTCTCCGGCGGAGGTTTGAAGACGACGACGATCTGTTTCGTGCTGCCCGCTTCGAAAGCAACCACCGACGGCCCCGAGATGCTGAACCATGGCCGTTCTGCGGGCTTTCGCGCTTTCACCGTCGCGAGCGCCTGCACGGTCTTGTCACCCGAGTTTGCGATCGTGAACGTGAAGTTCTTGGCCTCGCCAGCCGCCACCGTGGCGGAAGACGTCGGGACGGTGATCGCGAAGGGGCCCGCCATCACGAAGCTCCCGTTTTCGTCTCGGCGAACTGCAGCTCCTTCGTGACGTAGGCGGGCTTCTCCTGATCGATGATGCGTTCGATCATCGCGCGATGCCGCTCGGTCGAAGCAGGCGCCGTGACGCGGATATGAAACGGTCGGGGTGAGCCGTCTTCGCCGGGTACGTTTTCGTCGATCTCGAACCCCGTCACGCCCGTCGCGATCTCGAGGAAACCTTGAAGACCGCGCGGCGTGCCGCGCCATTGAGACAGTTGCACGGCATGCGCGACGAGCTCACGCGCATGGCCGAGCCCGGTCGAGAATGGAATCGCGAGATCGACCCAGCGCGCGAGGAACGGCACGAAGCTCGCCTCCGTGCGACGTGGATCGAACGCCGCGTCGATGTCCACGAGCCGTGCTTCGGTCGGCTCGAGCAAGCACGCCATCGCGTCGAGCAGACCATTCAGCAAATCTTTCTTGCGCGCTCCGGTATCGTCGTGAAGCGTCTGCTGGAACACACCCGGTAGGAGTTGGTCGAGCTCGTCACGACGCATCTTCGCTCACCACCTCGATCTCGTGATCGCCGGAACAGAACAACCACGTCGCGGGCAAAGACACTTTGTTGGTGTATTCGCTGACGCCCGTGCGCGTGTAGAGGCGACGGTCGAGCGTGGCAAACAGGCCCGCCGGGCCACCCGCGAACGTCAGCTCGCGCCCAGGCATGGTGGCGAGCGCCGCCACCGGATGAAACAATCGATCCTTCTCGCGCAACGGCAATCCGCAGCCGAGCTCGGGACGCGCCCAAGCGGACGCCGGCGGATCGAGCCACAGCACACCCGCGCGATGCGTGGCGGCGAGCACGGTGGGCCCGGCGAAGGCGATCGCGAAGCAGCTTCCACCGTCCCAGCCCTGCGATTGAGCCGACCACGCATCGGGATCGGGCGGCCCGTCCAAGAGCTCGCAGCGTTGGCAGCCGGGCCCTGCATCGAGACCGCTGGCTGCGGCTTCGCCGGCCCATAGAAACGAGCGCGGACCAACGCGTTGCACCGCGAGCACGCGCACGTCGTTGCCCTTGAGACCGATCGCCGAAAACGTCTTCGGCTTCCCGCCTGCGGCCGACAGGTACACGCCGCGCCGATCGCGCGCGGCCACCGAAACGTGGATGGTGCCGCGCGGATCGATCGACGCCGCCACGGCGTAGAAACCGAGGCTCTGGTCCGCTTCGTCGACCAGCACTTGAAGCAGCGAGGGGTCTCCGCTCAGCGCGAGCTCATAGAGCCCGACGCTGGTTGCGAGGAAGAGAATCGCGACGCCGTCGCGAATCGTAAACGCGAGATCGTCGATGACGGCGTCCTCGAGCGTCCACACCGCCTCGCGCTCCCAAGTCTCTCCGCAGTTCCAAGACACGCGTACGCGTCCGCTCGGTTGATCGCGAGTGACGTTGGTGGAGACGGCGACGAGACCCGGCCAAGCGCCGTGCGTTTCGA
>DASRIK010000438.1:0-12055 GCA_035650035.1 Burkholderiales bacterium
GAGGACAATTACAACTTCACGGTGATGTCGTACACGCGCGGATCCGCGGCGATTCCGACGACCCCGGCCGGCTACGATGTAATGGCCATCACGTACCTTTACGGGGCGAAGGGCTCGTCGGGCGTGGGACTCCCGGGCGACTACTTCATGTACGGCAGTGACGGTGCCGACATCCTCAGCGCTCTCACCGGCAACGACACGCTCTTAGCGTATGCCGGAAACGATGCGATGTACGGTGGCAGCGGCAACGACTGGCTGGACGGCGGCGCCGGTCGCGACACTGCGGTCTTCGTGGGCCCACGTGCCTCTTACACGGTGACAGGCTCGGAATTCTTTTCGAGAGTGACCGGTCCCGAAGGGGCCGATGAGCTTGCCGACGTCGAGCGGCTGCACTTTACGGACAGGAAAATAGCCTTGGACCTCTCTCCCGGAGAGGCCGCTGGAAACAGCGTGAGACTCATCGGGGCCGCTTTCGATACCGCCTATATTCCGCAACTCGCCGGCGTCGGCATTGCACTCTTCGACGCCGGCCAGAGCATGTCGCAGGTGGCCCAGCTTGCGATCGACACCGCGCTTTTCCAGTCGCTCACGGGTACGCGCAGCAACATCGATTTCGTGAACACGGTGTTTCGCAACGTGGTCGGCCGGCTGCCTACCGCGACAGAGCGCGACGGTCTTGTCGGGATGTTGCAGGGCAGCGGCGGTAGCCTGACGCAGGCCGATCTGCTCGTCATCGCGGCAAATCACCCGATGAACGAAACCAACATCGGTCTCGTCGGCCTTCAGCAGACCGGCGTGGATTTCGTCTAAGCGATCGAGCCCCCGGCAGTACGAGCTCTCGCATTTCTCGCGAGTGAAGCCATGTGGCGACAGGCGCGCTGCTTGCCAACGGATGGCGTGGATACTTGCTTATCCGCAACGGCGGGATCGTCACGGAAACGATCCATTACACAGTCTGGAGCGCAATCTCCAAGGATCGGAGTGCACGTATGAGTTCATTCAGCCGCGTTCTTGTTGCACTTGCCCTGCCACTTTGTGCCTGCGGCCCCGGAAACCCGCCGGATCCGAAAAGTGCGGCGGGTGCAACCAGCGCGTGCAGTGCCGCCAATGACGCAGGCAAGAGCTGCAAGGTCTCGTGCGTTTCGCCCCAGGTCGCATCCTGCACACGCGGGAGCCAAGGCGGCGACCCGAGCTGCGTGTGTAAATAACGGCGTCTCGACCGGCACCTCGGGCGCGCGCCATCCGGACGCGGGTGGCGGTTCCGGCGCGCCTGTCAAGCGTTGACACACCCGTGCTGCGGCCACATTGTCTCGCTCAGCAGAAGCGTTCCGAAGCCAACTCGTGGAGATTTGTATGCCTCATATTCCTTATGTCGATCCTGCGGCCGTGACCGATCCTGAAGTCGCAGGCTACCTCGAGCTTGCCCGCCGCGAAGGCACGCCGCGGCCGGAGAGCCAGGCGATTCGCGCGCACGTACCGAGCGTCATTCGTGCTTTTTCGCAGGCATGGGATCTTACGTTTCGAAACGGCGTGTGCGATCACCGGATCAAGGAGCTCTGTCGCGTTTACGTGTCCAAGTCGATCGACTGCGAGTACTGAGGCGTTCAGCGCTCCGTCCAGGCTGGGCGGAAAGGCTTGAGCGAAGAGCAGTACGACGATCTACTGAAGTTCGAGAAGTCGCCGCGGTTCAGCGAACGAGAGAAAGTCGCGTTGACGTACACCAGCGCGATCGTCTGGAACGCGGAAATCGCTGACGAGGCGTTGTGGGCAAAGCTTCACCAGCACTTCACGGATCCGGAGCTCGTGGAGCTCGGGTTCTTCATCGCGTTGACCCTGGGGCAGCAGCGGTGGATCAAGACGCTTGGCATCGGCCACCAGGAAGTGCTTGCGGACAACACGACAGGCCTCGCCGCCGCTGCCAGCAGCGGATAGATGGCTTGGCTCGGCGCCGCGTCGGCCGATAGCCCGCCGGTGCGCGACGTGAGATTGGCTGCCACCGGAGACTGGTTTCCACATCGTGGAAGGGCAAAGCTCGAGTGGCCAGCTATCGTCCTTATGTACGACTGGTCAATCGCCCTGCAGCCGGTATAGTTGCGCTGTTCTCGACAAGAGAGTCCTGCGCTCGATTCGAACCGGGGGAAAGGGTCGCCTGGCCGTGTTATTCCAAGTGCCGCGCCTAGGGTTGCTTGCTTTCGTCGTTGCGATACTCGCCGCGTGCGCGCAACCGCCTGAGGTCAAAGTAGACCGCGCGCCGCCGGCGCCTCCAGATGCGGCCCCCGTCTATGCGGAGCCGCCCGAGCCGCCCCCGCCCGCGCCGCCGCCGCCATCCCGCGCACCTACTGCGCAGGAACGAGCGGAGGCGCAGAAGCTGGCATTGCGAGCGGTGGATCCGCTCAATGCAGGCGACGAAGCAACCGCCCGGCGCGATCTCGAACGCGCGCTTTCACTCGATCCGGAGAACAAGCTTGCCGCCAGCCTGATGCGGCAGATTACAGAGGATCCCGCAGCCATTTTCGGATCGCAGTACTTCACGCACAGATTACAAAGGGACGAGTCGCTGTCGATGCTTGCCGGCCGATTCCTCGGCGATATCTATCTGTTCTACGGGCTCGCCCGTTACAACGACATCAGGGTTCCGAGGCAGGTGCACGTCGGTCAGACGATAAGGGTGCCGGGTAAAGCTCCCCCTCAGCAGCAAGCCAAGCAAAAGCCGCTGCCACCACCATCGCCTCCGACGCAGCAGGCAAAGGTCAAGGAAACACAGCCACCCGTGGCCCCGCCGGAACCTTCGCGACCTGAGCCCGTGGCGGTTGTTTCTCCCGGCCAAAAGTCTTACGAGCGCGGCTTACAGCTCGCCAAGAGCGGTGACCGGGACAACGCATACGAAGCGTTCAGAGAAGCTTTGCGTCTCGATCCGCAGCACCGCGAGGCGCGAGCGCAACTCGACAAGTCGAGGCAGGACGTGATTCAGTTTCACAGGCGCGAAGCGACCGCCGCTTTGCAGCGCCGCAACCTGGACCCCGCGATGATGCACACGAAGCGGGTGCTCGACGTCGATCCCAACAACACGTGGGCGAAACCTTTTCTTCAGCACCTCAACGAGCTTGCCGAGAAGCTGAAGCAGTTTCCGGAGAAGAAGTGAGAAAGCGTGTCCAGCCTACGGCCGCTGTCCTGAGCCTTCGATCGCCCTCAGGTTCTTGTCCATCTGGCGCGCCTGCTGCAGGCGCGCAGTCGCATTGAAGTGCGACGGGTCGATGCGGACAGCACGTTCCCAATAGCCTATGGCCTGCCTGATATCCGTCGTCTGACTGCGGAGGCCCTGCTGGTAATAGTCTTCGGCGAGAGATTTCCGCACCGCGGTCAACGTGCCGTTGATCTCGGGCGCATCGTTTCCGCGGAGGCGGTACGCTCTGTCCAGGTGGGCCAACGCCTCTTCTTTCTTACCCTGCTGCAATCGCTGCTGGCCAAGCTGAAAGTAGGCGTCGGCGAGATAGCGCCGCCCCAGATCGTCCTTCGGGTACGTCTTCACGTAATTCTCGAAGGACTTGATGCTGGCCGCGTACTCCCCTTGTCGGAGTAGCAGGCTGCCGTATTCGAGCTCGCGCCGCTCCGCTTCGGACGCACCTCTTGCTGAAGCGGGTTTCTCGACTTTCGCGACGGCCGCAGGGCGGCTCGCGCGGGCGCGACGCGAGCGCTCCGTCTCGAGCTCGCGCAGCGCCTGGGCCGCAACCGAGTTGTCGGGATCGAGGCTCAGCACTTTGAAATAGAGCATCTGCGCACGTTCAATATCGCCGCGCACCCGTGCGTCGGATGCCGACTGCAGCCGTTCGGATACTGCTTTTTCGATCTGCGCCGTCGCGTCGTTGAGCTCCTTCCTGTAATCGGGACGGTCAGGGCGCAGCAGCGCGAGGACTTCCCACTCCGCCGCAGCGTCAGCCCATCGGCCCTGTTTCTGGAAAGTCAGCGCTCGATCGCGCCGATACAACTCGAACGCCGAAGGCGTCATGGGCTCTTCGGGAGGCGGCGGGGGCAAAGCAGGGGCGGGTGCAGGGGCCGGCGCATCCGGAAGGGGCGGCGCCTGCACGCACGAGGCGAGCAGGCACGCAAGCGCGAGGGGCCACAGGCTGAAAAAGCCCCGTCCCGGCGCGCTCATCGCAGATCCATTTCCCTGAAAACCTGCAGCTTCGCTTTGAATGCCTCCAGATCGTGGTCCCCGAAGATCATCGTCCGGCGCAGCGCAAACGCCGGGCTGAAGAACGCGTTCGGGCCGGGGTTCACGGTGACAGCCGATTTGTAATCGGCTCTGGCGAGACGCTGCACGACGATCTCGTTCGTATCGCCGTACGGATAGGCGAAGTGTGTGACGCGAACCGACAGTCGCTGCTGGACGATCTGCCGCGGGTAGCGAATCTCCCAATCCAGACGATCGCGGTAGCGTTCGTCGCTTTCACCGGATCGCCTCAACGTGAGATTGCTGTGCGTCTTGGAATGCGCCTGCACGTCGACGAGACCCGAAGCGACCATTTCCTGCATCTGCGCCCAGGTGAGTGCATCCCTGGAGCCGATGAAGTCGCTATAGACGAACACCGTCGCGGGAAACCCATAACGTTTGAGCAGCGGAAAAGCGGTGTGGTACGCCGAAACGTATCCGTCATCGATCGTGATCACGACTGCTCGCTTCGGGAGCGAACGCTTTCCTTCCAGGAATTCGACAAGATCGGAAAGACGAATTACCCGGTAATCGTTGCGCGCGAGGTAATCGAGCTGCGCCGCGAAGTTCGCCGGCGTAAGCGTCATCTTCCCGCTCACTGTGCCGAAGCGGTGATAGCAGAGGATCGGCACGGTCTGGTAACCATCGGCGAACACGCCCGTCGTGTTCCCGCGCTGCAGCGGAACGACGATTGGCTGTCCGGGCAGCGCGCGGTTCACGCGGTTGAAATCGGCAATGGCCCAATCCAGATCGTCGCTGCCGAGGAAGCGACGCGCGATCGATTTCAGCGTGTCGTCGGCTGTTGGGACGTAGATGACGTAGCGCTCGTTCTGTGCGAGAAGCTGCCCGGTGGATGCAGGCGCGGCCACCGGCGGGAATGTCACGACGGGATGGCGGTCCGGTTCCGGCGGTGGGGTCGGAGCCACCGGCGTCTCGACGGTTGCGCAGCCGCTCGCAATGGCGAGCGCAACGATCGCGGACAATGCCGCGCCCGGAAGCGGTCGCCGGCCGGCCGCATCGCCGCGGCCGGCGATCGCCGCAGATCGACCGAACCATCGGTGCATTAGGTTCCTTCTTACTTGCTCGTGTTCTCGGGCGGCGGTTCTTCCCGCTGCTGCAGCGCTCGCGCCATGTCGTCGAACGATTGGAAGAGCTGTCCGAACTCATCGTTTCGACGCTCTGCGATGCGGTGATCGAAGCGGCCCTTGCCGATCTCGTTCATCGATTCACGCAGCAGTTTTATAGGTTTGGAGAAACGGTTTGCGAGCACGTAGGTCGCGATGCATACGGCGATCACCGTGATCAGCACGAGGATGCCCATCATGACAATGCTCAGCCGCGCAACCCGCGAGAGCGGTGCCTCGGGAATGCCGAGATGCACGCGTCCGATCTCTCGCGCCTGGAAGGTCACGGGCGCCGCGAAATCCAGCACTGTGCCGCCGGCCGCCTCGCGCGTGCGAACGACCGTGCCTTTATTGCTGCTGTCCAGCACCGCGCCGGCGGGATCGACGTATGGTTTGCCGACGAGCCCGGCATCGTTGCTCACGCGCACCGTGCCGCGATGATCCACGACCGTAATATGATTGAAATCCTGCGTCTTGATGACTTCCTGCGCGAACACGTCGACGGCAACCCATTCGTCGCTCAGTATCGGAACAGCGATTTCCGTCGCCATGAAACGCGCAAGCGACGAACCGTACTCCATCACCTGATGCATCAGCGCTGCATACTGGCGCTGTATCACGACGCTCGCCGTAATCACCATCGTTACTGCGACGATGGATGTAATGAGAAGAGTCCATTTCACGCGCAGCGGAACGATGCGGTCCGCAGCTTTTTCAGTAGCCTCTTCCTCGAGCTGGCGCAGGACACGCAGCAGCGCGTCCTGCAATTCACGCCCGGTCTGAAAGCGCCGCTCGGGCTTTTTGGAGAGGCACCGCTCGACCACCCGACGCAGCGCCGCGGGCACATCGGACCTCAACTGTTCGATCGGCCGCGGTTCTTCTTTCGCGATGCAGTACATGAGAGAGGCGACGCTGTCCGCCTCGAATAGCCGCTGCCCCGTGAGCAGCTGGTAGAGAACGACACCGGTCGAAAAGAGGTCCGACCGACCGTCGACTTTCTGGCCGAGCGCCTGTTCCGGCGACATGTAGTGCGGCGTCCCGAGCACGTCGCCGATCTGTGTGTGCTCCGTGAGATCGCTCGTCACGACGCGCGCGATGCCGAAGTCCGTGACCTTGACCGTGTTGGTACCTTTCAGACGGACGATGTTGCTCGGCTTGATGTCGCGGTGGAAGATCCCTTTGCGATGGGCATAATCGAGCGCGGAGGCGAGCTGAATGCCGATCTCGACCACTTCGCGTATCGGCATCCGCGACTCAGCTGCAACCACTTCGTTCAACGGCGTGCCGTCGAGCAATTCCATCGCGATATACGGCCGGCTTTCGATCTCGCCGACGTCGAACACCGTCACGATGTTCGGATGCGACAGCACCCCCGCGACCCGCGCCTCGCGCAGGAAGCGGCTGCGGTACTGCTCGTTGCGGCAAAGGTCGGTGTGCAGGAATTTGATCGCGATCGTGCGATCGATGCTGGGATCATGGGCCTTGTAGACCGCAGCCATGCCGCCCTGGCCCAGCTTATCGAGTATGCGGTAGCGTCCGACGTGCTCGACCAGCGTCTGTTCTTCCCCTGGCCTGTTCAAGGTGGTCGGCTCTTTCGCGCGCATGGGAGGCGTGCCGGAGATCGCGCGCGTATGCTCCTCATCGCCCTCGCGTGGGAATAGCGTACTCGTCGGCAGGACGGTAGCGAGCGCGTCGTTTTCTTTGGATGAATTTCTATCCATGCTGGGACTTGATGGCGCGCTGAAGATCCCCGGACGCCGACCCGGGCAGGCAGGCGAATGCCGTAACTATAGGAGGCGCTGTTCCGCGGTGCAACTCAGCCGCACGGCCGATCCCGACATGCGCGCCACGCCTGAAAAGGCGACCCGACGGCGTACCCCAGAAAGAGTAGTTGACGAGCTGCCCGACTTATGCAGGAATAGACGCAGAACGTATGCCAAAGGGCGCGGAGTACTTTTCTCCGCAAAACTCTGCGTGGTTGATCTTGAACGGCTGCTCGAGCCGGTTCCGAATGGCCCCCCCGCGGGGCCTGACCTGGATCGGGCACACGATCCCGAGTTCCTCGCCCTGGAAACGGCGGCGCAGGGTAAGCCTGAGCAGCAATACGGCAAAACGATCATCCCGGCAGTCGAGGCCGACTGGCCGACCGTAAGGGCGAAGTCCGAAGCGCTGCTGCTTCGTTCGAAAGACTTGCGGGTCGCTGTTTTGCTGGCCCGGGCGCTCACGCGGCTTGAAAACGTCGAAGGTCTCGCGGCCGGGCTCCAGCTCATCAGCGAGATCATCTCCCGCTATTGGGACAGCGTTCATCCGGGCCTGGAAGACGACGATGACGCCACAGTCCGGCTTTATGCACTGGCGGCACTCGGCGACCAGCAGACGTTTCTCCGGGAAGTGCGCGACGCGCGCTTTATCGCATCACCCCAATTCGGCCGGGTATCGGTGAGAGATGTCCTCGTTGCAGAGGGGAAACTCCCGCCAGTGAACGGTACGAGCTTTACGTCGGCGCAAATCGCGGGCATGGCCCGCGATGCAGCGCCCGAGCAGAGGCAAGCGCTGCGCGCGGCGATTGCCGGGCTCGAAAGCGTGAAAGCCCTCGAGACGTCTCTGAACGAGCGCGGTGTTCTCACGCACGAAGCGGCACCTGATCTTCGGCCGCTGAAAGACCTCTTGCAGCCGGCCGCGGCTGTCAGTGCCGAAGCGCTCGAGGACGGCGACGCCAGCCGAGCGGATACGCAAGCCGCTGATACGCCCACCGAGACGACGACAGCAACGAAGGAGTCGCCGGCCATGGTCCAGAACGGGCAAATTGCCAGTCGGGATGACGTCATCAGGATCCTCGATCGCGTCTGCGAGTACATGGAGCGGACCGAACCGTCGAGTCCCGCTCCGTTGCTGATACGTCGGGCGCAGCGCCTCATGAGCAGAAGCTTCGTGGAGATCATTCAGGACCTCGCTCCGGGCAGCTTGAGCGATATCCAGAAACTGGCGGGCCCCGAGAATAAGCCATAGGGGGGATAGTCGACTCGACCGCGATTTGTGAATATCGCGTCGGGTGCCATGACATAATGGATTCGCGGGTGTGACGTATCAAAGATCGTGACGCCGCATGCGGCGCCACATACATGACAGCATGATGACCAAGAGGTGACGCATGGCACAAAGCAGTCAGAAGTTCATTGCGCGCAACCGCGCTCCCCGAGTCCAGATCGAATATGACGTCGAGCTTTACGGCGCTGAAAAGAAAATTCAGCTGCCCTTCGTCATGGGTGTGCTGTCCGATCTCTCGGGGAAACCCTCCGAGCCGCTGCCTCCGGTCGCGGATCGCAAGTTTCTCGATATCGATGTCGATAATTTCGACAGTCGCCTGAACGCGATCAAGCCGCGCGCGGCGTTTCAGGTGCCGAACACGCTGACCGGTGAAGGCAACATCAGCGTGGATATCACGTTCGAGAGCATGGATGACTTCTCCCCCGCCGCCGTTGCGCGCAAGGTCGATGCCCTGAGCAAGCTGCTCCAGGCTCGCCAGCAGCTTTCGAACCTTGTCACGTACATGGATGGCAAGACCGGGGCCGAGGAACTGATCGCGAAGGTCCTGCAGGATCCCACGTTGTTGCAGGCGCTCGCTGCAAGCAGGAAGCAGCCTGCGGACGAAGCGGGCAAATCCGGAGCTGCCCCGGGACTGATCGGATCCACGGGAGGAGAGTCAAATGGCTGAGACACAAGTTCAGGGTGAAGGCGAAGCACTAACGCTGGAAGGCAGCGAGCTCACGATCCTTCTGCAGAAGGAGTTCAAGCCGAAGTCGGACGAGGCGAAAGGCGCCGTCGAGCAGGCGGTAAAAACGCTGGCCGAGCAGGCGCTCTCGCAGACGGAGCTGATCGGCCGCGACGTTGTCAAAACGATCGAAGCGATCATCGCCGAGCTCGACCGCAAGCTCTCGGAGCAGGTGAATCTCATCATCCACCACCCCGAATACCAGCAACTGGAAAGCGCCTGGCGCGGTCTGCACTATCTCGTCAACAACACGGAAACCGACGAGATGCTGAAGATCCGCTTCTTCAACGTCTCGAAGAAAGAGCTGGGCAAGAGCCTCGCCCGTTACAAGGGCACCGCGTGGGACCAGAGCCCGCTCTTCAAGAAAGTCTACGAAGCGGAGTACGGGCAACTCGGTGGCGAGCCGTTTGGCGCCATCGTCGGCGACTACTATTTCGACCACAGCCCGCCGGACGTCGAGCTCCTGCGCGAAATGTCGAAAACGGCGGCGGCCGCGCACACACCGTTCATCTCGGGTGCCTCGCCCACCGCCATGCAGATGGATTCGTGGCAGGAGCTCGCGAATCCGCGGGACCTCACGAAAATCTTCACGACGCCCGAGTATGCGTCGTGGCGCTCGCTGCGCGAGTCGGAGGACTCCCGCTATATCGGCCTTGCGATGCCGCGATTCCTCGCTCGTCTGCCGTACGGCTCGAAGACCAATCCGGTCGACGAGTTCGACTTCGAAGAGGACACGGCCGGCGCGGACAGCAAGAAGTACGCATGGGCAAATGCCGCGTACGCGATGGGCGTCAACATCAACCGTGCCTTCAAGCTCTATGGCTGGTGCTCGCGCATCCGCGGCATCGAGTCAGGCGGCGCGGTCGAGAACCTTCCGGTGCATACGTTCCCGACGGATGACGGCGGTGTCGACATGAAGTGCCCGACCGAGATCGCGATCAGCGATCGCCGCGAGGCCGAGCTCGCGAAGAACGGGTTCATGCCGATCCTGCACAAGAAGAACAGCGATTTCGCCGCGTTCATCGGTGCGCAGTCGTTGCAGAAACCCTTCGAGTACGACGATCCGGACGCGACCGCGAACGCAAACCTGTCGGCGCGGCTGCCGTACCTATTCGCCACCTGCCGTTTCGCGCATTACCTGAAGTGCATCGTGCGCGACAAGATCGGTTCGTTCAAGGAACGCTCCGACATGCAGACGTGGCTCAACAACTGGATCGGAAAGTACGTGGAGAACAATCCGGCGGTCGCGACCGAGATCGACAAAGCCCGCAAGCCGCTGGCTGGCGCCGAAGTCGTGGTCGACGAAGTGGAAGGCAATCCGGGCTATTACAACGCGAAGTTCTTCCTGCGACCGCATTACCAGCTGGAAGGACTGACGGTGTCTCTGCGGCTCGTGTCGAAGCTGCCTTCCATGAAGAAATAACGATGAGGAGACGGTTGTTGTGAGCGCGTAGTGTGCTCGAGATAGCACCGCACTGACGGCGGGGGCGCGGGAACGCTGCGAAGTCGATGTTTTGACGTTTTGCAATATGGGAGAAGAACATGATCCTGCTTAACTTTGCAACGAAGATCAACGGCACCTCAACCGTCGCCGAGCACGACAAGTGGATCACCTGCGACAGCGTCCAGTTAGGCGTTGGGCGGTCCATCACGTTCAGCGGTGGCGGTAAGGACCGGGACACCAGCAATCCGAACTTCTCGGAGGTCACGATCACCAAGGCGACCGACGAGGCTTCCGCGGAGCTGTTTTTCCAGGCGGCCTGCGGCAAGTCGCTGGGGAAGGCTGAAATCCATTTCATCCAGACCGGCGGCGGCGATGCCAAAGGCCAGGCGTTCCTCAAGGTGGAGCTCGACGGCGCGATCATCAGCTCGTATTCGCTTTCCAGCGGCGGCGACCGGCCGACGGAAAGCTTTTCGATCAACTTCAACAAGATCAGCTACCAGTACGACGCATTCGACGGCGACAAGGTGACGACCGGCACGCCGAAGAAGTGGGACGTCATGAAGAACGAAGTGTGGGCGTGACGGCCAGGCGCTAAGCACTCACGACTTCAGGCGGCGGGACCGGAGATACTCCGGCCGCTGCCGTTCATCATCGGCAGAACGCGATGACCCCACTCGAACTGCTTCGTGCAGGCCGTCTTGACGAGACCCTGGCTGCCCTGCAGCAGGAAATCCGCAAGAAGCCCGGTGACGGAAAACTGCGCGTGTTCCTGTTTCAGCTGCTCGCCGTGCTGGGGCAGTGGGAGCGCGCGCTCGCACAGCTTCAGGTCGCCGGAGAGCTGGATCCCGCGGCTTTGCCGATGGTGCAGACCTATCGGGAAGCTCTGCGCTGCGAATTCCTGCGTCAGGAGATTTTTGCCGGCAAGCGGGCGCCGATGGTATTCGGCGATCCCGATTACTGGCTTGCGCTACTGCTCGAATCGTTGCGCCTGAGTGCGGACGGTGAGCATGGCAAAGCGCAGCCGCTACGGGACAAAGCCTTCGAGCTTGCGCCGGCCACCGCCGGCAGTTTGAACGGTCAGCGTTTCGAGTGGATTGCGGATGCCGATGCGCGGCTCGGTCCGGTGATCGAAGCCGTCATCAATGGCCGGTATTACTGGGTGCCGTTCCACCGCGTCCGATCGATTCGGATCGAGGATCCCGCGGACTTGAGAGACACCGTGTGGATGCCGGCGGAATTTCGCTGGGCAAACGGCGGGCAGGTGGTTGGGCTCATTCCCACGCGCTACGAAGGCACCGCCGCGGCTGCCGACGACGCCTTGCGGCTTGCGCGGCGCACGGAATGGATCGAGCAGGGGGAGGGCGCGTATGTCGGGCTCGGGCAGCGCATGTTCGCGACGGACGTCGGCGAGTATGCGTTGATGGATGTGCGATCGATCGAGCTCGACCCCATCTCCGCAGACGCGGGCACTGCTGAACCCACTACGGCCGCCGACGAGGCGGGCC
>DASRIK010000439.1:0-4289 GCA_035650035.1 Burkholderiales bacterium
TCTTCTGCTCGGTCCGCTGATCGCGCCCATCTCGTACTGGATCGGCCTGGCCGTATATGCATCGCTCAGCGACGTTCCCCTGAGCTCGTCTAATCCGTTGCGCGAACTTGCGGTCATTGTCGTGTTCGGACTGCCGATCGCGTATGCCGCGGCACTTCTCTGGGGAGCGCCTATCGTTTACGTGCTTCACCGTCTCGGCTGGTTGCGCCCTGTGCCGCTTATGGTGGCCGGCGCGATCGGCGGAATGATCGTCGCATGGTTGCTGACTCTCGATCAGCAGGGCAGCATCATCAGGTTACGTATGTCTGTCCCTGCAGGCGCGGTCATAGGAGCGCTTGTCGCGGCGACGACTTGGTGGGCAGGACAAGGCAAGCCGGACCGCGATTGCGCCGACTTACGGACGAAGCTTTGACAGCGGGTCGCGTTACAGAGCCGCTCGAACGCGCACGAGCGGAGAGTGTCCCGACGTTTACACGCTTTCTCGATCTGCCCATCCTGTTTCTGATCGTAGCGCTCGGCGTGATACGGCCTGACGACTGGAAGTTGTTCATCGCCGGCACGATCGTATCCCTGGGGATTGCAGAGCCCCTTACGATCTACATTCCGCGGCTCAACCGCTGGATCACGCGCGGGCGAGCGGTGCGGATATCGGCTAAACTTCTCGCCGTAAGGCGAGCACCCCGCCCCGCGATATACCAAGAGAGCGTCGCGACCTGAACGCTCCCGTCACCTCGGAGTAGGCCTTCCGTATGGTCAACGATCGGATTGTTGCTGAAGTTCTTGCCGCGTGCCTGAAGCGCCACGGCGTGGAAGTTCTGTTTTCACAAAGCCTTCCGTCCGCCGCCGTGCTCGCGGCGGAAGACGCAGGGCTGCGTCAATTCACGTATCGCACGGAAAATGCCGGCGGCGCGATGGCCGACGGGTACGCGCGCATCACCCGAAAAGTCGGCGTGGTTACCGCGCAGAACGGACCTGCCGCGACATTGCTCGTCGCGCCGCTCGCGGAAGCATTGAAGTCGTCGGTGCCCGTCGTGGCGCTCGTGCAGGAAGTCGAGCGAGCGAACCTCGACCGCAACGCGTTCCAGGAGCTCGATCATATTGCGCTCTTCGGCGGCTGCGCCAAATGGATACGCCGGGTGACCGAAGCCTCCCGCATCGAAGATTACCTCGACATGGCTTTTGCGGCGGCGACGGGCGGACGCCCCGGACCGGTTGTCCTGCTGTTGCCTGCGGATCTCCTGAAGGAGCCGGCGTCATCGCCCAGCGGGCGTCGCGAATCGCTCGGTACATTTCCGCTCGATCGCGTCGCGGCCGATCCTTCACGACTCGACGAAGCTGCGGAGCTTCTCGCGAACGCGAAGAACGCTTTCGTCATGGCCGGCGGTGGCGTGCATCTGTCGGGTGCCGCCGAAGCGCTTGCAGCGCTGCAGGAAGAAGCGCACCTGCCAGTGATGACGACCGTGATGGGCAAAGGCACGGTTGCGGAAGATCATCCGCTGTCGCTCGGCGTCGGCGGGAATGTGCTGGGGCGGTTTTCCCCCAGCCGCTATATGAAGCCGATCGTCGAACAGGCCGACGTGGTCCTGCTGGTCGGCACGCGGACGGCTCAGAACGGCACCGACTCGTGGACGATGTTTCCGAAGAACGCGCGGTTCATCCATCTGGACATCGATTCGGGAGAGATCGGAAGGAATTACGAAGCGCTGCGGCTTGTCGGTGACGCGAAGCTCACGCTGGAAGCGCTTACGCAGCGGCTGCGTGGCCGCCGGACGCGGTCGAAAGAGCTCGTGCAGGCCATCACGGGCGCGCGCGAGCGTGCGGTTAAAGAAAGTGCAGCGCTCATGAGATCCAGCGCCATGCCGATCCGCCCCGAACGGCTCATGGCGGACATGCAGCAGGTGCTGACGCCCGACACCATTGTCGTTGCCGACGCGAGCTATTCGACCGTGTGGGTCGCCTGCTATCTCAAGTCGTTGCGGACGGGCATGCGCTTTTTGACGCCGCGCGGCATCGCAGGGCTCGGGTGGGGTTTGCCGATGGCGCTCGGCGCGAAATCTGCGCGACCGTCGAGTCCGGTACTGTGTGTCGCAGGTGATGGGGCTTTCGGCCACGTGTGGTCGGAGCTCGAGACGGCGCGCCGCACCAAAACGCCGGTCGTGATCACCGTGCTCAATAACGGCGTGCTCGGGTACCAGAAAGACGCCGAAGACGTGAAGTTTGGCCGCCACACCGGCGCCTGCGTATTCAGCCCGGTCGATCATGCAGCCATCGCTCGCGCGTGCGGCTGTCGCGGCGTGTCGATCAAGAATCCGGCGGATTACCTGCCCGCACTGCGCGAGGCGCTCGCGAGTAACGAGACGACCGTGCTCGACGTCGATACCGATCCGGAAGCATATCCGCCGATCACGCTGTTCGACGAGAAGCTCGAGAGCATCCGCGCGGAGCGCAAGCGCTGATCACATCCTTCCCTCACCCTGCAAAAAGAGTCCAGGCGCCTCGCGGCGCTACATATATAAGTCTATGGCGAATATTGCATACATCGGCGTCGGCAACATGGGCCGCGCCATGATCCTGCGGCTTCTGAAGGCAGGCCACAAGGTCACCGCTTACAACCGCACGCCGCAGAAAGCACAAGCCGTCGTGGATGCCGGCGCGAAGCTCGCGAGAACACCGGCCGAAGCCGTCGAAGGCGCTGACGTGGTGTTCTCGTCCGTGACGAACGACGAAGCTTCACGCGAAGTGTGGACAGGCAATCAGGGCATCCTCGCCGGCAAACTCCGCCCGAATACGCTCGTCGCGGAGTGCTCGACGCTTTCGCACGACTGGGTGATGCAGCTGGCGAAGCTCGTGCAGGGCAAAGGCCTGCGCTATGTCGACTGCCCCGTAGCGGGACGTCCGGACGCCGCGGAGAAAGGCGAGCTGCGCGTCTACATCGGCGGCGCGAAAGAGGATCTCGAGGAGCTGCGGCCCTACATCGAGCCGTTTTCAGCGAAGATCTTTCACTTCGGGCCGGTCGGCGCCGGCACGGCGTACAAGCTTATCTACAACCTGCTCGGTGTGATTCAGGTCGCATCGACCGCCGAAGCGATGCTCCAGTGCGAAGCCGCCGGGATCGATCTTCACGCGGCCGCCGAAGCGTTCACCGTAGGCTATACCGGGAGCAGGCACGTCGCACATCACGCGGAGACGATGGCCGAAGGCAAGCGCGGACAGAACGTCGCGTTCTCCGGCAAAGGGCGCCTGAAGGATTCGCAGTACGGCGTCCAGCTCGCGAAAAAGCTCGGCCGTCAGGCGCTCATCGGCGAAGCCGCCTCAGCGGTTTTCAACCAGATGGTCGAAGTTGGAATGGGCGATGCGAACGACAGCGAGCTGATCGATGCACTGCGCTCGCTGACAGCGCGAAAATTCCAATAGAACCGGAGGCTGCGCCACGAGCGCGCCGCCGGTTGCCGTAAAGCGCATGCCCTACGCGATCTGAAGGACTTTCTTGAGGTCCTGCACCACCTTCGGCTGCGTGCGCGTGCGCCACTTCGGGCGGTTGCCGATCGCTTCGTTCTCGATCTCCGGCTTCACTTTCATCGCTGCGAACACGGGGCCTTTCTGTTCGAGGATGTCCGGCAACGCTCTCGAGAACGCGCCGAGGTCGTCGAACGCAAATGCGCGCGGATAACCGCACCCCAGTGCGATCTGATCGTATTTGACGTTCTTCGCGTTCGGCACGGGCTGGCCGCCGGTTGTGGCGTAGCACTCGTTGTCGAGCATGAAGTGATAGAAGTTCGCGGGTTTCTGCTCCGCGACCGAGAGCAGCACGCCCATGCTCATCTGCAGGTCGCCTTCGGAATCGAACAGCACCACTTTGCGGTGCGGCAGCGCCAGCGCGAGGCCGAACGCGAAGCCGCAATGGCCGCCCATGGCCGGGTCGCCGAGCGGCATGTCGAGCGCGGTATCGCTGATCTTGATCCAGTGCTTGCCCCCGCGGCCGGACACGACGATCGCGTCGCCGCGATATTTGGCGAACACCTTCAGCATCTCTGCGGTATCGAACATCGCTCGCTCCCTATTTTGAGACGAAGCCGTGGTACTCGTCGCCGACGAGCACGGCCACGGGTCGCCTGGTCGTCTCCGCTTCCTTGAACGCCACCTCGATGCGCGACGCGTCCGCATCGCTTTCCACGAGGTAGTAGTTGATGTTGAACGCGTTGAGGAAGCGCTCGGTGTAGACCGCCGCCGTATCGGTCGTGACGCCGTGGCGGGTCCATCCGCGCAAGCCCACCATGAGGACCACCGGC
>DASRIK010000440.1:0-2479 GCA_035650035.1 Burkholderiales bacterium
AGCCAAGGCTAACGAGCTGGGCCTGAGAACGCTGCTCCTTTCGCAGGAGAACGGCGGCTCGGGCGTGGACGCGCTGACCTACTGCATCGTGATCGAGGAGCTCGCGGTGGGCGACGTCGGGGTCGCGGCGACCATCGGCCAGACGGCAGCGCTCGCGCATACCTGGTTCGACGTGCTCATGACGCGCGAGCAGCGCAGCCGCTTCCTGCCGCAGTTTCTCGCCGATCCGCGCTTCCATCTCGCCACCGCCGGCCACGAGCCCGATACCGATCTTGGCTGGTGCTATCACCAGCCCACGGTGGCCGGCAGCGGCTACCAGACAACCGCCGTGCGCGCACGTAACGGCGACTGGATACTCAACGGCGTCAAGAACTTCATTACCAGTGCGCCGATCTCCAGGCTCCTCGCGGTGCACGCGCGCACGGGGCCGAAGACCTCGGGCGCGTCCGCAGTCACTTCGTTTCTCGTTCCGCGCGACACGCCGGGTCTGACGATCCGCGAGCACGACAAGGTCGGCCGACGCCTGGGTTCGAATGGCGAGCTCGTCTTCGAGGATTGCCGCATCCCCGCGGAAAACGTCCTCGGGATCGAAGGCCGGAGCACGTTTCTCGAAAGCGCCTTCTCAGGCCGGGGGCTGCCGTGCTTTCAGGCGATGAACCTCGGCATCGGGCGCGCCGCGTACGAAGCTGCACTCGAGTACGCGAAGCTCCGGGTGCAGGGCGGGCGCCGCATCATCGAGCACCAGGCGGTGGCACTTTCGCTCGCGAACATGACCGTGGCGCTCGAAGCGGCGCGGAGCCTTTTATGGCGCACGGCCTGGGCATCGGATCACCCTGATGCGCACGCGGATGGCAGCCTTCCCGACCTGCCGCTCCAGACGATCTCGAAGATCTTCGTCTCGGAGACGGTGCAGCGCGTCGCGCTCGACGCCGCGCAGATCTTCGGCGGCATGGGCGTGATGCGCGAGCTGCCGATGCAGAAGTACGTGCGCGATGCGCTGATCTTCCTGCACTCGGAGATGAGCAACGACGTCGCCCGGCTGCGCGTGGCGGAGAGGCTCGCGCGCTACGAGCGGCCGCGCACCATTTTATAGGGTCAGCCCCCATTTCCGGGGGAGCCATGCGAACCGACTACGTGACATGCGTATTGAGTGCGGCGTTCGCGGCTGCGGCCGCTGCGCCGTCGATGGCCGCGGAATCGCCCGCGACGTGGCCTTCAAAGCCGGTGCGGATGGTCCTGCCTTTCACGGCCGGCAGCCCGGTGGAAATCCCCGCGCGCCCGATCGCGCAGCGCATCTCGGAAGCGCTCGGCCAGCAATTCGTGTTCGATTACCGCACCGGCGCAAGCGGCACCATCGGCACCGAGGTCGTCGCGAAGGCGCCGAAGGACGGCTACACGCTGCTCGTCACGAACTGCTCGCACTCCTCGAACCCGGCGCACCACAAGAAGCTCCCCTACGACACGCTCGCTGACTTCGCGCCGGTCACGCAGACCAACTTCACGTACGGGAACTTCCTTACCGTGCATCCGTCCGTGCCCGTGCGCTCAGTGAAGGAGTTCATCGCGCTCGCCAAGGCGCATCCCGGGAAGCTCCATTACGCTTCCGCCGGCGTCGGCAGCCCACCGCACGTCACCGGCGCGCTCTTCGCCGCGATGGCGGGCATCCGGTTGACGCACGTCGCCTACAAGGGAACCTCGGTCGCGTTCAACGACGTGCTCGGCGGTCACGTGGAAGTGATGTTTTCGAGCCCACCCTTCACGGCGCCCTTCATCGCCGCCGGAAAAGTGCGAGCACTCGGCATCGCCGGCCCGGTCCGCAGCCCGCATTTCCCCGATATACCGACTTTCGACGAGTCGGGGCTGACAGGCTACGACGTGCGGTGCTACCACGGCCTGTGGTTCCCGACGGGCACGCCCAACGAGATCGTGCGCAAGCTCCGTGCCGAAGTGGTGAAGGTGCTCGGCGCGCCCGAGGTGAAGAAGCACTACTTCGACAACGATCTCCTTCCGGTCGGCAACACGCCGGAGGAGTTCCAGGAGTTCCTCGCGAAGGACATCGCGCGCCAGGTGAACATCGCGAAGACGATCGGTCTCACTCCGCAGTAGGGTGGCCGGTAAGGACCACGAGGGACCTGCTGGCGCGCGATCCCGGCCTGCGCTGCGAAATCGGCCCGCTACGATTTCATGAGCGCCAGTACGCGATCGGGCTTCGCAGGAAGGTGATGGATCCGCCTCCCCGTTGCGTCGCCGATCGCGTTGATGATGGCGGGCGCGACGGCCACCGTCGCACACTCCGCGGCGCCCTTGGCTCCGAGGCTTGCCGACGGGTCCACCTTCTCCACGAAGAGCGTCACGATTTCAGGCGTTTCGCGCGCTGTGGGAATACGGTACTGCTCGAAGCCGCTCGTGCGTCCCGGAAAAAACTCTTCCTTCAGCGCATAACCGATGCCCATGGACACGGCGCCTTCGATCTGTCCTT
>DASRIK010000441.1:0-6375 GCA_035650035.1 Burkholderiales bacterium
TTCCACATGCTCCAGAGTCGCCTGCCGGACCACGTGGAAAGCGTGTATCTGGCGAACCCGAGCGTGGGACCGGAAGAGGTGCTGCACGCCATTGCCTTCGAGCTGCAACTCGGCCTCGACCGCAAAGCCGACCATCTCGAAGTGATGCACGCGCTCCAGGACTATCTGCTCAGCCGGTACGCCGAAGACCGCCGCGTGGTCGTCTTCATAGAAGAATCGCAGAGCATGCCGCTCGCGACCCTCGAAGAGATCCGGCTGCTCTCGAATCTGGAAACGCGAAACGACAAGCTGCTGCAGATCGTGCTATTCGGTCAGCCGGAGCTCGACGACAACCTGAAGCTTCGTGAGATCCGCCAGCTTCGCGACAGGATTACGCACAGCTTCAAGCTGCAGCCGCTCAGCCTCGAGGACACGCGCGAGTACTTGAATTTCCGCATGCGCACCGCCGGCTATCGGGGGCCGGAGTTATTTTCCCCCGGAGTAGTCAAACAGATTGCGAAAGCCTCGAGCGGGCTCACCAGAAGAATCAACCTGATCGCGGACAAAGCGTTGCTCGCCGCGTTCTCTGAAAACACCCACACGATCGAGCCGAGGCACATCAAGGCGGCACTTCGGGACAGCGAGTTCGGCCGGCCGAATCCTTGGTCGATGTTCGCCTCCTCACCGCGCTTTGGTTGGACGGCGCTCACGCTCGCGTTCGGCGCGACGATCGGGACTGTGACTTATGTCATGACTGACGGTCGTTCGCATATCGCGACGGCTTCGGCAGTAGTGATGGGCGCAGCAGCGACGTGGAGCGGCGGGCCACCAGCGGCCGAAATGACCTCTGCCGATCGTTCCAAAAGCCCCAAGACGCGCGGAACGTTGATGGAGGACAACCGATTGGCGCAATCGACTGCAGGCGTTCCATCTTCGGCCGTTACCGCAGCAATGGACGCGCACGCGCAGGCACGCTCTCGACCCAGTTCCGGCCAGGACTCGACCCTGGCTGCGGCGCACTTTGCGGCTCGCGCGGCTTCGGAGACCCAGGCGAAGTCTGCCGTGACCGTCCCGAAACGTGGTGATCTCGTCGCAAGCCGGATGGAAGCGACAGGCAAGTGGCTCCGCTCGCAAAACGGCTCGGCATACAGCATTCAGCTCCTCGTTGCCGAAGACGAGCACCAGTTGAGAACGCACCTGAAAACGCTGACGCGACACGTCGAAGCGAACGATATCTATTTGTACCGCAGCGCGGGCCACGGGCGCGAGCTCGTGAGCGTGCTCTGGGGCACTTTCGCCGACCGCAGAAGCGCGGAGCGCCAATTGAAGGAACTGCCTGCATCGCTGCGGGCAAACCGGCCGTACTTGAGGACTCTCGCCGGGGTCCGCGCCGAAATCCAGCAGTTGAGAGGACCGATCCCCAACTAGCAGGGACAGGGTCCCGGGTGAGGGAAGCAGGGGGTATGCAGATAACAATGACGACAACCACGTGTCCACGCGCGCGCGCTTGCGCCGCGCGACTGCTCGCGTGCATCCGGTTTGAGCCGGTTGCAGCGGCCGTGCTCGCGCTCGCGCTCGCGGCGTGCGCGCCGGTGCGCCCCTACGTCCCGCCTTCCGAGGGCCACATCACGCAGGAACCAAAACGGGCGCCCGCGCCGCAGATACCGCCGCCCGCGAAAGTGAGCAGCTTCGTGCCGGCGCCGCAGCCGACAGTGAAGCCTCAGACTTACAGCGTCGTCGTGAACGAGGTGCCCGTAAAAGAGCTCCTCAACGCGCTCGCCCGCGACACGAAGCAGAACATCGATATACACCCGACCGTGTCGGGCGTCGTGAGCCTGAACGCGATCGATGAGACGCTGCCCGCCATACTCGAGCGCATCTCGAAGCAGGTCGACATTCGCTATCGGACCGAAGGCAACACGATCACCGTGTCGCCCGATCTGCCTTACATGAAGACATACGTCGTCAACTACGTGAACATCCAGCGTAATACGACATCGACGACGGGCGCTTCCGGCAACATCGGCACCAACGTGGCGTCCGGTGGCGGCGGCGCGGGAGGCGGCAGTAGTGGGGGCGCCGGCGGAGGCAGCAGCGCGAGCGGCAATTCCTCCACCACTACCGTAACGACCACGTCGAACTCCGACTTCTGGAAGCTTCTCGAAACCGCAGTGCGGGGCATCCTCAACTCGGCGCTCCAGCAAAGCCTTTCCGCGGAAGCGAAGCAGCAGCGCCTCCGGACGCTGCAGCAGGAGCAGGAGCTCCAGGTGAAGCAGCTCGAAGCGACGGCACGAGGTCCCGCTGCCCCGCCGAATGCCGCACTGGCGACGGTGCCCGCAGCCGCGGCGGCCACTATGCCGCGGCTTCTGCCCGAGGATGTGATCGTCAACCCTCTGGCGGGCACGATCACGGTAAACGGCACCGAAAAGCAGCACCAGCTCGTGCAGGACTACCTTACGAAAGTGGAGCGCGGCGCTCAGCGGCAGGTGCTGATCGAGGCGACCATCGTCGAAGTCGTACTATCGAATGCTTACCAGGGCGGGGTCGACTGGAGCCGAGTGTCGCAGAGCGCCGGCCTCGCCTTTCAATCTGCCCTGATCGGGCCGAGGCTCGCGGCCGCGCCGTTCTTCGCGTTCTTCTATAACCAGAATAACCAGCGCCAGGGCGACATCAGTCTGACGGTAAAGCTCCTGGAGCAGTTCGGGAGGACGAAGGTGCTTTCGAGCCCGAAGCTGATGGCGCTCAACAATCAGACCGCACTGCTGAAAGTCGTGACGAACCTCGTGTACTTCGAGGTGCAGGTGCAGCAGGGCATCGTTACGACAACCGGCGCGATCACGCCGGCGACCATCAACACCACGGCACGCACCGTATCCGAAGGCGTGGTCATGAGCGTGACTCCGCAGATCAACGACGACGGGCGCGTCACCCTGACCGTGAGGCCGACCATTTCCGATCGCGTCGGAGATGCGCCGGATCCGAATCCCATGCTCGTCATGGCAAACACGGTTCCCATCATGCGCGTGCGCGAAATGGAATCCGTGCTCCAGGTAGCGAACGGGCAGACGATCGTGCTCGGCGGCCTCATGCAGGACCGCACCCGCTTCGATCGCGACCAGATGCCCATCGTCGGGAACGTTCCCACGGTCGGTGAGGCTTTCCGCTTCAGAAACGAGCAGGCGAGCAAGACGGAGCTGATCATCTTCTTGCGTCCGACGGTCATCGAAAACGCGGGTGCGGAAAGTGACGAGCTCAAGCTCTTCCAGCGTTATCTGCCGGCCGCTGGCGGCATGCCCGCCGAAAGCGGAGCGCTGGCGCCATGAGCCTGCTCATCAAGGCACTGGAGCAGGCTGCGAAGGACCGCGGCACCGGGAAAGGCGATGCGCAGTCCGGCGCCGCTGAAGCGCCGGCTCCCATGGAGCCTACGTTAGAGCCGCCGCCGCCACCACGCCCGCTGCGTACGCGCATGGACGATGCGTCCGAAGCGCCTGCACCAGCAACGCCAGCGGCAGTGCCCGCGCCAAAACCGGCACCCTCCAAACCCGTAGCGCAGGCCGCCGCGCCGCTCGGTCTCGATCAGCCGGCCGCAAAAGCGCAATCGGCGCGATCACTCGCGGGGCTCGCGCAGATCGACGCCCAGCAGCAACGCGCGCGCGCCGCAGCCGTCGTACAGGCGGGAGGCGGATCGGCTGCGAACGCAATCGCATTCCTGCGTGCGAATCCGGTGATGGCGATCGGCGCGCTTGCGCTGCTCGTCGGCCTCGGTTTCGGCATATACGTCTATGTGCAGGTCGCACATCCCGGGATTTTCTTGCGGCAGGCCTCCCCGAAAACGCCGCCGCCAGCACCTCAAGCCGTTGCAGCGCCGCAACCCTCCGCTCCATCGCCGGAGGCCGCTCCTTCGACGTCGTCGAGTCTCGCCACCGCTCCGCCGGACGCGCCGAAGTCCAGCGCGCTGCCCGCCGTTCCGGCGTCGGCTTCCAGCGTCGCAGCCCCGAACGCGCCAGCCGGCGGTACACCGATACCAGCCGGTAACGTTGTCGCCGTTGCACCGGCTTCGGATTCGCCCCGGACGTCTACACCGGACCGAGCGGCCTTGCCCGAGCCGCGCCGCAGCTCGCGAACCGACAACGCACAGCCTGCACCTGCTGCCGCAGCACCCGCTGCCGCCAGTGCCCCGGCTCCGGCGGCAGCCGATGCCAACGCTGTGGGACGTGAGCGCATCGCGGTCAGCCCGACGAACACGCAACCGCGCCTGAATCCGATGCTGAGCCAGGCTTATGGTCTGCTCCAGGCCGGCAACATCGAGGACGCGCGCACGCTCTACACCAAGCTCATGCAGGCGGAGCCGCTCAACATCGACGCGCTGCTCGGGCTTGCATACATCGCGGTCCAGCAACACCGCAGCGACGAAGCGACGAGGCTGTATCTCCGCATACTCGAGTTGAATCCCCGCCACTCGCTCGCGCAGGCCGCTTTGATCGGCGTCATGGGCCGCGCGGATCCTGCAGCATCCGAAAGCCGGCTGAAGCAGCTCATTGCACGCGAGCCTTCGGCATTCCTGCATTTCGTGCTCGGAAACCTGTACTCGGAGCAATCGCACTGGTCGCAGGCACAGCAGTCTTACTTCCAGGCCCACCATCTGGAGCCGAGCAATCCGGACTACGCCTACAACCTGGCAATCGGCCTCGACCATCTGCGCCAGTCGAAGCTCGCGCTCAACTACTACCGGCGTGCCGAACAGCTTGCTTCGACGCAGGGCCGGTCGAATTTCGACCTGAACCACGCTCGGGAGCGGATCCGCATCCTGTCTTCCGGGCTCGAATAGGGCGCGGCTCCGGTGGCTGAACAGCGCAAGAAACTCCGGCTCGGCGAGCTGCTGGTTCAGCAGGGTCTCATCACGACCGACCAGCTCGCGATCGCGCTGGCCGAGCAGCGCCACAACAATATTCCCCTCGGGCGCCTGCTCGTGCGTCTCGGTTTCGTCACCGAGACCGCGATACGCGACATCATGGCGCGCACTATCGGGCAGGAGTCGATCGACCTCTCACAGGTGATCGCGGACCCCGAGGCACTGAAGCTCGTCCCCCAGGAGTTCGCAAGGCGTAACCGCATACTTCCGATCGCGTTTCACACGCGCGATCAGGTGCTGACCGTCGCCACGACCGAGATCTTCAACGTCGTCGCGATGGACCAGCTCCGCGCGATGCTGGGCTCCGAGATCGAGATCAAGACCCAGCTCGCCGCCGAAGCGCAGCTCGAGGATTACATCGACCAGTTCTATGGCTACGAGCTTTCGGTCGACGGCATTCTCAAGGAAATCGAGACCGGCGAAATCGACTACGACAGCCTGCAGGCGGAAGGCGACGAATATACGCAGCCGATGGTGCGGCTCATCAACGCGCTCCTCGTCGATGCCGTCAAGCGCGGTGCGTCGGACATCCATTTCGAGCCCGAATACGCGTTCCTGCGCGTGCGCTATCGCATCGACGGCGTGCTGGAAACGGTGCGCAGCCTGCACAAGACCTACATGCCGGGGATCACTGTGCGCATCAAGGTCGTGAGCGACATGAACATCGCGGAAACCCGTGCACCGCAGGACGGACGACTGTCCCTGACGCTCAACGGACGCCCGGTGGACTTCCGCGTCTCGACGCAGCCCACGATCTACGGCGAGAACATCGTGCTGCGCGTGCTCGACCGCGAGAAATCGATCATCAGTCTCGACCGGATGAACCTGCCCGCGGGCATTCCGGAAAAGCTCGCGCTCATGCTCGCGCGGCCCGAAGGCATCCTGATCGTGACCGGTCCCACCGGGAGCGGCAAGACGACGACGCTCTACTCGCTACTCGCGCAGGTGAACGACGAGACCGTCAACATCATGACGCTCGAGGACCCGGTGGAGTACCCGCTCACGCTTATGCGCCAGACGTCGGTGAACGAGGTCGCACGCATGGACTTCGCGAACGGTATCCGCTCCATCATGCGCCAGGATCCGGACATCATCCTCGTCGGTGAGGTGCGCGACAAGGAAACCGCCGAAATGGCGTTTCGCGCTGCGATGACGGGGCACCAGGTATTCACGACATTGCACACGAACTCGGCGCTGGGGGTGTTCCCGCGCCTGCTCGACATCGGAATACAGCCCGACATCATGGCCGGCAACATCATCGGCGTGATCGCCCAGCGTCTGGTCCGCGTGCTGTGCCCGCACTGCAAGGAGGCCTACGCGCCCGCGCGGGAGGAGCGCCTGCTGCTGGGCCCGGCCGGGCAGAAGCTCTCCTACGTGTACCGCCCGGTCGGCTGCAAGCAGTGCGACAACAAAGGCTTCAAGGGCCGCATCGCGATCATGGAGCTCCTCGCGATGGATGCGGACATGGATGACCTCGTCGCCCG
>DASRIK010000442.1:0-2041 GCA_035650035.1 Burkholderiales bacterium
TCGAGAACACCGCTGCCAATATTCTTTTCATCGCTTCAACGAGACACGACATTCATCATTTCGGAAGAACGGCCTTCCAGAAAGCACTTCATGTTCGTTTCGAGGATAGGCCACGTCATCGCGAGATTGTCGTCGCTGCTGCCGGATGAATGAGCGCTAATCAGCACGTTCTCGAGATCCCAGAACGGGCTGTCCGGCGGAAGCGGTTCCGTGCGAAATACGTCGAGCCCGGCGCCGGCGATGCGTTTTTCGCGCAGCGCTTCGAGCAGCGCTCGTTCGTCGCACAATGCGCCCCGGGCGAGATTGATGAGAAAAGCCGTCGGCTTCATTGCCGCGAGCACCGTCGCATCGATCATGTTTTCGGTCTCGGGCGAATTCGGCGCGAGCACCACGAGAAAATCCGCCATTGCGGCAGCCCGCGGAAGCTCCCCATAAGCGAACATCCGGTCGAAGCCCGGCACTTCCCGCGGCGTGCGCGTGATGCCCAGCACCGTCATGCCGAATGCTTTGCAGCGCGCACCAAGCGCTTCGGAGATCAGGCCAACGCCCAGGATTGCGACCGTCTTGCCGTACAGCCTTACCTGCTCCTGCCGGCGCCAGACATGCCGCTGCTGATTCTCCAGCATGCGCCTGAAATTACGGGCGAGCGTCAGCATGTACAAGACAGCCATTTCCGAGGTCTGCGGTCCGTGAATGCCTCGTGTCGTCGTGACCAGCACATTGCGGCGCAATGCGCGCGCGCCGACGATCGCATCGGTGCCGGTCGTCATCGCCTGGATCCACTGCAGTCGCGGCGCTTTGGAAAGCCGCGCGTCGTTGAAGCCGTGCCCCGTGGCGATGATCACTTCCACGTCGGCGAGCTTGTCGTCAGCTTCGAGCAGATCCGGCGCAGTCACGATCTCGAGGTCCGGGAAGCGTTCGCGCAGCTTCGGCACGAAATAGGCGAAGTCCCGATGGGCGAAAAGGACGCGCGTCATCGCGGCCGGATCATGGCTGTCGCGCGAGCCAGGGCTTCACTGCGTTCACGAATCCTTGTGGATTGTCCAGCGTTACGTGGTGATCGCTGTGGGCGACTTCGACGAGCTCGGCTTGCGGGCAGCGCTTCTTCACGTCTTCGAACACTTCGTCCGTGATGCGCTTGCTGTGGTCACCGCGCACGAGCAGCGTCGGAATCTTCACCCTGTCCCACAGCACGTTGCCATCGTAAGGCTCCCGGGTCGCATACACGTTGCGATCGAACTTGTACCGCCACGTACCGTCGGGGTTCTGCCTGATGCTGTGTGACGCGATATAGCGCACCACGTCCCGCGCAGCCTGCGAATGTCCCGGGCGCAGCTGATACCGATCGATGACCTCTTGCTTCGTCGCGAAATCCCGGCCGGGCCGCGAACCGATGTTTCGCATCTCGGCGATGCGAGACGCGCTCAAGTTGACGGCCGTATCGATCAGCACATATTTCGCCGCTCGGCCCGGATGGCTGGCAAGGTAAAAAAGCGTGACCGCGCCGCCCATCGAATGGCCAACCAGCGCGAAATCGCGCAGATCGAGCGCCTGCACGAAGTTGTTCAGGTCCGTCGCGTAATCGTTGTAGTGGTACTGCGGCGGATCGACGGCAGCGCTATCGCCGTGCCCGCGCAGATCGAGCGAAAGGACGTGATAGTCCGATGTGAAGCCCGGCGCGACGAAATCGAACCAGTGCGCGTGCGCGGCGCTTCCGTGGATACACAGCATCACGGGTTTCGCCGCCGTGCCATAGTCGAGGTAATGAAACCGGAGGCCGCCGGCCTCGACGTAGTGATCCGTATACGCGGCGGTTTGCGGCAGTGCGGACGATGCGCCGCCGGTTTGTGGTTGGACGCGTGTGGTCATCGTGAAACTGAGTAATTCTCTGCGGATATTCAGGAGGGCCGGTAAACAACGGGCGCGAGCGTCTGCCGGTCGATCATCACGTCCACGATCGCCGGCTTGCCGCTCTCGAACGCCCGCCGGATCGCGTCCTCGAGATCGCCGGGACGCGTGACGTGCTCGCCGTGCGCACCGA
>DASRIK010000443.1:0-4273 GCA_035650035.1 Burkholderiales bacterium
TAATACTTGTTGATGCACGGCGGGACGATCACCAGCGGCCGCTCGTATACGGTATCGGTGGAACGGTGATACTGAATCAGCTGCAGGAAATCGTTTTCGAAAACGACTGCCCCCGGCGTGATCGCCAGATTGTGTCCGACTTCGAACGCCGTTTCGTCGGTCATCGAAACGAGCCCGCGCTCGATGTCACCCGCGAGATTGCGCAAGCCTTGCGCGAGACTTTCTCCCTGTGTTTCGGCCGCGAGCTTGAGCGCCTCCGGATTGCTCCAGGGGAAATTGGCTGGCGAAATGGCATCGATGTACTGCTTCGCGTAGAACGAGAGCTTTTTCTTCGCCTGCGGCTCGAGTTGCGCGCTTTCGATGAACTCGGTGAGCCACCTTGCGTTCAACAGATACGACTGGGCGAGGAAATTGAAATACGGCTGCTGCCACTCGGGCGCCCTGAAACGTCGGTCACCCGCTTCCGGCTCGACGACTTTCGGCGGGGCCGCATCAGCGCCGCGTGAAGTAAAAGCCGTCCAGAGCTCGAGTTGCTTCTGATAGTAGCGGTTCTGAATGTCGAGCCAGTGCTGGCTGTCTTTTGCGATGCTCGCGGCGAGAGATTGCACCACTTCGGGCGAGCTCGGCGCGGTGCCGTCCCGCGAGAACGGCTTCATGACCTGCTCGAGCAGGCGCCGGTTGAATGCCGCAAGCGCTTCGGTCGGGGAATTCACGCGAGAGTTCACGGTCGAGGGATGATCGATGGCATTTTAACGTGCCGCTTACTCGCGCCAAATCATTGCAGCCATACGCCCGGTGACTTTATCGCGGCGATAGGAATAAAAGCGCTTCGGGTCGGAATAGGTACACAGATTTCCGCCGAATATGGCGGTCACGCCCCGCCGCGCAAGCGCACGCCGCGCGAGCCGCGGCAGATCGGCGAGCCATTTGCCCGCTCCATGCGGCGAGAAGGCATCGGCGGCGCCGCCATCCCGATCGACGTATGCCGCACGCACTTCATTGCCAACTTCGAACGCGTAAGGACCGATGGCCGGTCCGATGTAGGCGATGATGTGATCTGCCGCTACGCCGGCTGCGGTCATCGTATCCACGGTGTTCTCGAGCACGCCTGCAGCAAGGCCGCGCCAGCCCGCGTGCGCGGCGGCGACGATGGTGCCCTCACGATCGGAGAAGAGCACCGGCAGGCAGTCCGCGATGAGTATGGCGCATACCGTGTTCCGCTCGCGTGCGATTGCCGCATCGGCTTCCGGTCTCTCCCTGACCGACTCGGCCGAGACGACGTGGGCGCCGTGAACCTGTTTGAGCCAGCGTGGCTCCTGCGGCAGGAGCATGCGCAGCCGGCGTCGGTTTTCGGCCACTGCGGACGCAGCGTCCTCAGTCGCGAAACCGAGATTCAGACTGTCGAAGGGCGGCGAGCTCACGCCGCCGGCGCGCGTCGTGACGAGCGCGCGTACGGGCGGCGGAACGGGCCACGCAGGAATGATCCAGTCGTCAGGCGCATGGAAAAAGTCGCTCACGAGGCAGCTTCCATCGCGGCAAGGAGCTCGCGCATGTCCGGCGGAAGAGGGGCTTCCCAGCTCATTTCACGGCCGGTTTCCGGGTGCACGAGCGCGAGCCTCCGCGCATGAAGCGCCTGGCGGTGAAAATCGCGGGCTTTCATTTTGGCGCTGCGCCGACCGTACACGGGATCGCCGACAAGCGGGTGACCGATCGACGCGAGGTGTACGCGTATCTGGTGCGTGCGTCCGGTCTCGAGGCGACACCGCAGCAGTGTGGCCTCGCGGTAACGCGCCTCGACGTGGTAGTGAGTGACTGCGGGTTTACCGCGCGCCACGACTGCCATTCGCGTGCGGCTCACCGGGTGACGACCGATCGGCGCATCGACTTTGCCGTCGCGCCCGACGTGTCCATGTACGACCGCGCTGTACTCCCGGGCGACCGTGTGCGCCTGAAGTTGCCGTACGAGGTGTGTCTGCGCCGTGATTGTCTTCGCGACCACGAGCAGGCCGCTCGTGTCCTTGTCGAGCCGGTGCACGATTCCGGCCCGCGGAACGTGCTGAAGCGCGGGCGCGTGCTTGAGCAAGGCATTGAGGAGCGTTCCTTCCCAGTTTCCGCTTCCGGGGTGGACCACGAGACCGGGGGGCTTGTTGATGACGATGAGCGCGGCGTCTTCATGGACGATGTCGAGCGGAATGTCCTGCGGCAGGTGCGCGAGCGATGCCGGGCTCGGCCCGGGCCTGACGCACAGGCGCTCTCCGCCCCATATCTTCGCGTCGGGCGATACCCCGCGGCCATCGACAGTCACGCGTCCTTCTCGGACCCACCGCGCGAGCCGGCTGCGCGAGTGGTCCGGCAACAAACGCGCGAGAGCCTGGTCCAACCGCAAGCCCCCACACTCGGCGGGCACTTCGATCTCGAGCGGGGTTCCGGGGGCCGTTACGCTATAATCCGTTGTTACCACGGACATTTCTGACATGAAACATAGTGTAGCCGTAATTCTGGCGCTGCTTATCGGCTGGTCGGTGGCCGGATGCAGCTGGCTGAAGGGCGAAGACGACGAGACGAAGAACTGGTCAGCCTCGAAGCTCTATTCGGAAGCGAAGTCGAACCTGAACGACCGCAATTACGACCGGGCGATCAAGCTCTACCAGAAGCTCGAGGCACGCTATCCCTATGGACGTTTCGCCCAGCAGGCGCAGATCGAAATCGCCTACGCGCATTACAAGGACAACGAGCCCGCCCTTGCGCTCGCGGCCGCGGACCGGTTCATCAAGCTCCATCCGAATCACCCGAACGTCGATTACGTGTATTACCTGAAAGGGCTCACGAACTTCAACGAGGATCTCGGGATCCTCGGTTTTCTCGGCAATCAGGACATGACCGAGCGCGATCCGAAAGCGGCGGCGGAGGCTTTCGACGCGTTCAAGGAGCTGGTGAACCGCTTTCCCGGGAGCAAGTACACGCCGGATGCGCTCGCGCGCATGAAGTACCTCGTCAATGCGCTCGCGGCGCACGAGGTCCATGTCGCCCGCTACTATATGAAGCGCGGCGCGCATGTCGCTGCGATCAATCGGGTGCAGCATGCGTTGAAGACTTATCCGCAGGCGCCGGCGAATGAAGAAGGCCTGGTGATACTCGTCAAGGCGTACGACGCGCTCGGCATGAAGGACCTGCGGGACGACGCCGAGCGCATCATGCTGAAGAATTTTCCGAACAGCCCGTATCTGAAAGGCAGCGGCCCGAAGCGCGATACGTCGTGGTGGCAAATCTGGAACTGGTGACGCGGCCACCATTCGGCGACCGCCTCGGCCGGTGAACACCTCAGAGGGAAACCCAGGTTTCCCTCTGAGACCTCCTTTCCTCACCCCGATCGCTCGCAGTGAGCGCAGCGCACGCACGGTCAGCCCACCGCCAGGCACACGATACCGCCCAACATCGCCGCGGCTCCGAAGAGGCGCCGCGTCGCATGTTCCTCCGCCAGGAGATGCGCGCCGAAAAGCGCGCCGATCAGAATGCTGATCTCACGCGCCGGCGCGACATAGCTCACGGGCGTGAAAACCATTGCCGTCAGCACGAGTATGTAGGAAAGCGGGCAGAGCACGGCCACGGCGATCACCTCCCGGCGGCATCGCTGCCAGACGGCGCGCAACTCCTGTCTCTGGCGCAATGCGAGCGGCGTCGTGATTGCGACGCGCCCGAGATTCGTCGCCCAATCCTGAACGAGCGGCGGCACGAAGAAGGCCGCTACAGCGAGCTTGTCCACGACGGTATAGCTCGCGATCATGCATCCGGTGAGCAGCGCGAAGACGACCGCCGCGAGACTTCCCGATTCTCTGAGCGAGCGGAAATTTCCGGTCAGGACGACCGCCCCGGCAGCGATCAGCAAAGCGCCCGCGATCGCGATCGATGATGGCTGCTCGCCCAGCAGCAGCACGGCCACGGTGACGGTTACGAGCGGGGCACTGCCACGCGCGAGCGGATATACGAGCGAAAGATCACCGGTCCTGTACCCGCGATCGAGCAGCATGAAATACGCGGTGTGGATGACTGCGCTGGCGGCCATCAACACAAAGCTCATGGCGGTGAGCGCAGGCTGCGTCCACCACAGCACGACGGCCGCAAGCGGCGCGTAAATCACGGCCGACGTGACCGCGAAGAGCCACACGAAAGCGGTGCCGCCCCCGGAGCGTTTCAGCAGGTAATTCCAGCTTGCGTGAACGAACGCGGCCGCGAAGATGAGCGCGAGCGCGAGGCCGCTCATTCAGAGCGGCCG
>DASRIK010000444.1:0-2866 GCA_035650035.1 Burkholderiales bacterium
GTAATCGACGCGTCCGTCATTCCGGTGGTCACTTCGGGCAACACCAATGCGCCGGTCATCATGATCGCGGAGAAGGCTGCGGATTCGATCCTGCGCGGAGACTAGTCGCGCCGCTCGCCTGAAAGCTCGGGTCTCGGCGCTCCACGAACAGAGGGAAACCTTCCACGGTTTCCCTCCGTAACCTCCTTTCCCCCAATTATGATTTTCCTCCGGGCCGCTGAAATTTGAAGGAGTATTACGCCATGAAGATCGCTCTAGTCGGTGTCACGGGGGTCCCACTCGGGAAGCACAAGGTCAGAGACCCGCGACTCGATCAGGCCGACAAGCTCGTCAAGGCGGACACAAAGACTTACGCGTCGGTCGATGTCGTCGGCGAGGAAGAGGTGTCGACCGCGGATGCGCTGGTTGTCTCGCCGGAGGGCCGATTCGACCTGATTGTGAAGGACCTGGAGTTTGCGGAAACGCGGCTCGAGCGCGATCCGCCCGCGGCGGAAAAGTCGGTGCTCGAAAGGATCAAGGCGCATCTCGAGGGCGAAGGGGTCGTTGCCGAAGCCGGATTGACGCCGGAGGAATTGCAACTCATCGAGTCACACGCGTTCGTCACGGCAAAACCGATGATGGTGGCCGAAGCGGCGGAGCTTGCTGCGTTCGACGGTTTTTTGGTCCGCGTGGTGAGCGCGAGCGGCTATATCAGTTTTCTCACGGTCGGCGGCTCGGAGAACCGCGCCTGGTTGATCCGCAAGGGCGCCACGGCGCAGGAAGCGGGTGGCGCGATTCACACCGACATCCAGAAGGGATTCATCCGGGCTGAGATCATCGGCTACGACGACTTCATCACCGCCGGCGGTGAAACACAGGCAAAGCATGCGAACAAGATGCGCGTCGAGACGAAGACCTACGTGATGCAGGACTACGACCTCGTGAATTTCCGCTTCAAGAAGTAGGCCGCTGCAATGACGCCCAAAGGCGCCGCGCGTGCGTACTCTCTCGATGTCAGCCTACTTGTAGTCCTTCGGAAATATCGTGGTGCAGCGGCAGGCGTTCGTCGGCTCGGCGAGGACCTCGGAAGCGACGGCGCGCCAGCGCGCATAGTGCGGGGCGGCCCGATGCGCCTCCACTGCGGCTTCGTCGCGGTAAACCTCGTAGAAGAAAAACTTGTTCGGGTCGCTGTTGTCCTGAAGCACGTCGAAACGCACGCAGCCCGGCTCGTCGCGTACCGAGCAGGTTGAATCGTCGAGCGCAGCGGCGAGGAATTTCTCGCGCATTTCCGGCTTCACCTTCACCGAAACCACTAAGGCATACATCACCACCTCCTATGATTTGAGCACTGCCTGCAGAGAGTTCACCAGGGTGCGCACTTGATGTCGTTGCCGCGCGCGCTCGATTATCTTCGATCTTTCGACGACCGCGGCCAGCGCTCCGCCATCCGCGGCAGCACCGGATCGCGCATCGCTGCCGCGATGACGTTGACACCGAACTTGACCCGTCGCGTCCGGCCGGCGATCGCAGCCAGAGCTGTCATGCATTCCAGGGTCGGGGTGCGGCTCACCAGGCGATCGCTCTGCCAGATCGAATCGACCCCACCCTGCTCGCACAGATCGACCCAGCGCCAGAAGCCGGACGTGGTCCGGAACGGGAATTCCATCAGGCCGATACCGGCGGCTATCGTGCGTGGCATGACGCGTCAGTCGCCGCCCGCGTAGAGGGTGTTGGTAGCCATCGTCTGCTGCCGGCTGTGTGGACGCCGCAAGCATAGTTCAAGTAACGGAAGTCGGCCCGAACGCGGCGGATCAACGCGGCTATAAACGTTTCACGACGCTTTCAATCGTGTCGAAGGCGCGTATCGCTCTTCAAGCCGATTCGCATGACGATGCAGCAGTCGCCACTCACCGTCTTGCAGTCGAAAGACGTGCGTGACGCGATTCGACCATCGCGCAGCTTCGTCCATGCCTTCCATGCGCGCCTCGAATGTCTCGATGTCTGTCGTATAGGCAAGCTCCGATGACACGACTGTGGTCACGTTCTCGTACGTGACGCTGCCGCCTTTGAACTGCTGACCTGCCCAATCCCAGCGCTTCGACACGGCCGCCCAGCCCTTCTCATAACCGCCCCAGCCGTAAAAGCTGGTGGCATCGTCGGTGTGCGCATAAAGCGCCCTGATCGCGGAGATGTCCCCGTTCGCCACTTTCGCCATGGCAGCGTGCAGGCGGGCAATTGCGGCAGCGAACCGCGGCGTTGGCAATGTCATGCGTACTCTCTGGCTGTGTAAGGAACCCTCGGCGCTTGCGCCGCGCCCGAAATCGCCGGAGCGTTATGCGCGAAGATGTGCGGGCCGATTTCGGAAACGCTTCGCGCGCCCACATAGCCGAAGGTCCGCTCCATTTCGTCCGCGAGTATCTTGATCGCCCTCGCGGCGCCGGCCTGTCCGCCGCATGCGGTGCCGTAGAGCGTCGCCCTGCCGACCAGCACCATCTTTGCACCGAGGGCCAACGCCTTGACGATGTCGCTGCCGCGGCGGATACCGCTGTCGAGTATTACTGTGCAGCGATCGCCGACCGCCTCTACGATCTCCGGCAGCATGTCTATGGTCGCGACGGCGCTGTCGAACGCGCGTCCGCCGTGATTCGACACGATCACGCCGTCAGCGCCCGCATCGACGGCGGCCCGCGCCTGATCACCGCTCAGGATGCTCTTCACGATCAACTTCCCCGGCCAGAAGTCGCGAAATTTCCTGATGTGTTCCCAGGTCATCGCCTGGAACGCTTTCGGCCGCGTCCTGCTTTTGCCGTCAAGGATCGTATGGCGGTAGCGCTCGGGAAAATTGGCGTTCGTGGGCATGCCTTCATTCAGGAGGTACTTGCGCATG
>DASRIK010000445.1:0-10263 GCA_035650035.1 Burkholderiales bacterium
CGCGTACGCGACCGTGAAAGTCTTCCGCGAGCGGTATCAGCGGAAGTCTGATGCCGCCCGATATCAGCCCGAGCTCGCGTACCGCCCATTTCACCGGGATCGGATTTGCTTCGCAGAAAAGATCTCGGTGCAGACCCAGCAGCTTGTTGTTGATTTCGCGCGCGAGCTTGACGTTGCCCGTCAGCGCGGCTTTGCACATCTCGTGCATGAGCCGCGGCGCGACGTTGGCCGTGACGGAGATCACGCCGTCACCGCCGAGGAGCATGAGCGCGAGGCCCGTCGCATCGTCGCCGCTGTAGACGCGGAAACGCGCGGGTTTACGCCGCATGAGCTCCGCGCCGCGTTCGAGGTTGGCCGTCGCGTCCTTGATCCCGACGATATTCGGAATCTCCGCGAGCCGCAGCACGGTCTCGTTCTGTATATCCGCGACCGTGCGTCCCGGCACGTTGTACACGAGGTGCGGAATATCCACGGCTTCGGCAATCGCGCGGAAATGCCGGTAGAGGCCTTCCTGCGACGGCTTGTTGTAATACGGCACGACGGAAAGGCTCATGTCCGCACCGGACTTCTGTGCGTGCCGCGCCAGGCTGATGGCTTCCTTGGTCGAGTTCGCCCCGGTTCCCGCGATGATCGGAATACGCTTGGCGGCATGTTTTACCGCCGTCTCGATGAGAAGGTGATGCTCTTCGAAATCGACCGTCGGCGATTCGCCGGTAGTGCCGACCACGGCGATGCCGTCCGTACCTTCGCGGATGTGCCAATCGATCAGCCTGCGGAACGCATCCAGATCGAGCGCACCGTCATCGCGCATGGGCGTCACGATAGCAACGAGGCTGCCTTGGAGCTCAACCATACTTATCCCTGACAAAACAGCGCTTTCGCGCCGGGTTTAATCGCGGAATTCTACTCCAACCGCGCACAAATCCGCTGCACCATCGCAGGTCGCGGATGCTGAATCTCGAGGTCCTCGAAGGCCAGCACCCGCAATCGGCCGCGTACCACATCGAGCAACTCCCCCGCCTGCAGCAGATAATCCGGATTAGACGGCCGGCCGTAGCGTTCGTTGCCTGCCGCAAAAGTTTCGTAAATGAGGATGCCGGCCGGGGCGAGCGCTGCAAAAAGCTCCGCAAATAATGGCCGATGGAGATAGTTCGTGACCACGACGCCGGCGTACACGCCCCGCTCGCACGGCCAGGGCCCGCCCTCGATGTCAGCGCAGCGCAGGGTCACGCCGGGCACGTCGGACAAAGTCGCCAGAGCCTCGGCGTCCCTGTCCAGCGCATCGACGCGATAGCCGCGGGCAGCAAGCCAGCGCGCGTGCCGGCCCGCTCCACTGGCGACGTCGAGCACGCGTCCGCCGGGGGCAATCAGCGGGGCCCAGCGTTCCACCCAGGGCGATGCTGTATCGGTGTATGAGTGCGGCATCGGCAGCGTTCTACCATAATGCGCGAGCCGCATAGTCATCAATCGCCGGAGGAGCGCCGTCATGAAAACGTTCCCGCAGCTCTGTACGTTACTGGTCGCTGTCGCAGCGTTTTCGGGTGAGGCACCGGCGCAATATCCCGCCAGGCCGATCAGAATGGTCATCGGCTTCGCGCCCGGGGGCGGCACGGACATCGTCGGACGCATCCTCGCGCAGAAGCTCTCCGAAGCGCTCGGCCAGCAGGTGCTGCCCGACAACCGGGGTGGCGCGGCCGGACAGATCGGGACCGAGATCGTCGCCAAAGCCCCGCCCGACGGTTACACGGTGCTCATGGCCCACATCGCCGCGCTATCGATACTGCCCTCGCTCGTATCGAAGCTCCCATACGATCCGGAGAAGGATTT
The DNA here is from genome assembly GCA_035650035.1 of Burkholderiales bacterium. Taxonomy (GTDB): domain Bacteria; phylum Pseudomonadota; class Gammaproteobacteria; order Burkholderiales; family SG8-41; genus JAQGMV01. Next base: position 1,828 of record DASRIK010000445.1, read on the forward strand.
CGCGCCGGTATCGCTCGTCGCGATCGGCCCGAATCTCCTTGTGGTCCATCCGTCGTTGCCGGTGAAGACGGTCAAGGACCTCATCGCGCTCGCCAAAGCGAGGCCCGGACAGTTGCAATTCGCCTCGCCCGGTGCCGGCAGCGTGCAGCATCTTGCCGGCGAGCTTCTCAAGCTGACTGCCAGGATCGACATGCTGCACGTGCCTTACAAAGGCAGCGGCCAGTCGATCGTCGACCTCGTCGCCGGGCAGGTCCATCTCAACTTCGACTCGGTTCCGCCGGTGCTGCCCCACGTAAAGTCCGGCAGGTTACGCCCGGTCGCCGTCACTTCCGAGAAACGCTTTTCGCTACTCCCGGACATTCCGACGATGATCGAAGGCGGCGTGCCGGGATACGACATGAGCACGTGGTGGGGTCTCGTGGTGCCGGCCGGCGGCGCCAGCAAACAAGTCGTCGCGCGGCTCCACGCCGAAACCGCGAAGATCCTGAGTCAGCCCGAAGTGAGGGAGAAAATCGCGAGCGTGGGTGCCGAGACCGTCGGCAACTCACCCGAGGACTTCGCGGCTTTCATTCGTTCCGAACGCGTGAAGTACGCGGAGATCGTCAAGTCCGCGAACATCAAGCTCGAATAGCGCGTGGCTATGCGTCCGTGACGCACGTTGCGGTTCGTGCCTCGTACGACGAGCAGTGCGATGGGGGTGGAGGAAAGGAGGCCGGAGGGAAACCTCGGGTTCCTTCCGGTTGTAACAAGATTTTCAAGAATGCTCCGCGTTGCGGCGCGGAACGCGCTACACAACGCGGAAATTCTTGAACTGCCAGGGGTCGGTGGTATCGAGATCTTCCGGGAACGGGTGATTGCGTCCCGTGAGCGGCGTCCAGTCGCTGTAAACGCCGACGACCTCGCCCAGGTACGGATTGGCGACTTCGAGCACGCGCTGAAAGTCGACGTCATCCGGGTCGATGATGCCGGCGCGCGGATTTTCCATCGCCCAGACCACGCCGCCCATCACCCCGGCGGCCACCTGAATACTGGTCGCATTGTTGTATGGCGCGAGCTTCCGCGCTTCGTGCACCGAAATGCGCGATCCGAACCAGTATGCGCCGCGGTTGTGTCCCATCAGGAGCGCACCCAGCTCATCGGTCCCGTCGTAGATCTCGTCCATGAGAATGCGGCGCTTCTCCTGGCCTATCCAGCCTCTGCCCGCGAGCTCGTGTACCGAGAGAACGGTGTCGTCACAGGGGTGGTAAGCGTAATGGCAGGTCGGCCTGTACACGACGCGGCCGCCCTCACGCACCGTGAAATAGTCGGAGATCGAAATCGCCTCGCCATGCGTGATCAGCAGCCCGTGGTACTGGCCTTCCGTCGGCGTCCACGAGCGCACTTTCACCGACGCGCCGGGCCGCGTCAGGTAGATGGCGGCTTTGCATCCGAACTCGTGTTCTTTGCCGTCGGGCGGAAAGTGCTTTTCGTGCGCACCCCAGCCGAGCTCGCACGGCTGCGAGCCTTCGCCGATGAAGCCGTCCACCGACCAGGTGTTGACGAATTCGAAGCGGCGCTTGCGAGGCTCCGCGACTTGCGTATCGCGCTCGGCGCAATGAATCACTTTCACACCCAGCCTCATCCCGAGCTGCGCCCATTCTTCGCGCGATTTCGGAATTTCAGTCGACCCCTCGATATCGCGCGCGATGTTGACCATCGCCTGCTTGACCCAATGCGAGATCAGCCCGGGATTCGCGCCGTGCGTCGGAAGAATCGTCGGGCTGTGCGGATACTTCTTGCGCAACGCGAACACGGCCTCGCGCAGCCCGTAATTCGAGCGGTGCGACGGCGAGACGCTCGGGTCGGTGTATCCGCCGAGCCACGGCTCGATGCACGTGTCCATGTACATCGCGCCGCGCTCGCAGCAAAGCTCGATGAGCGATACGCTCGAAACGTCTACCGAAAGATTGAGAAGAAAATCGCCTCTGCCGACGAGCGGCTCGAGGACCGCGCGATAGTTCTCGCGCGTGAGCGGCGTGACCTGAAACTTTATTCCGTAATGCTCGGCTTCCGCGCGGCCGCGCTCGTCTCCCGTGACGATGCAGATACGGTCGTACGGCATGTCGATGTGACGGAGCAGGAGCGGCAACGAGCCCTGCCCGACAGAGCCGCAGCCCACGAATACGAGTCTTCCGCCGAATTTGACGTGCTTCTTGCCGTCCATTTCATAAACTGCCTGTTGCCTTGCCGAGACCGCGCGAAGTGTAGCATTTTCAAGTCCTTCCGCAACATCAGGCGAAGCCGGCCGGGTTTCAGAACGGCGGCCCGTAGTGCCACGGCGGAGGCGGCGGGTAGTAATAGGGCTGAAAAGGGGGATCGTTCGGACGCGGCGGCGGCGGCAGTCGCGGCGGCGGAGGGGCTTCGACGATCGGCGCGGGGCTTAATGCTTTCAGATCGGCTTCGTTGAGGCGCCAGACCGTTCCAGGCGGTGGCGAGCCGGAAAGGGACGATGCCTCGCCGGCTTTCAACGTCACGACTTCGCCGTAAGGCAACGGTGCATACGTGGCGCAACCGCCCAGTCCAGCTGCGAGCGTGACGAGCGCGAGCAGTTCAACACCTCTTCTCCCTCTCATCGTTGCTCCAGCGGCACATAGGCGCGCGGCTCGGGTCCGTTGTACAGCGTGAGCGGACGGATGAGAATGTTGTTCTCCATCTGCTCGAGAACCTGCACCGTCCATCCCGGCACGCGCCCGACTGCGAAAATCGGCACGAACAAGTCCTCCGTAATGCCGTTCAGGAAATAGACGACTCCCGCGTAAAAATCGACGTTCACATTGACGCCGTGGCGGGCGTACGGCTTCATCGCCTCGACGACGGCTTCGAGTATGCGATACCACCGCGGCTCGCCCATTTCCCGTGAAAGCCGTTCTACGCCCGCCCGCATGTGGCGCGCGCGAGGATCTTCAGCGCGATAGACGCGGTGTCCGAAACCCATCACGGGCTCCTTCGCTGCGCGCTTTTGCCGTACATACTCGGCAGCGCGCGAAGCATCGCCAATTTCCTGGGCCATACGCATGACGTTCTCTGCCGCGCCGCCGTGCGCAGGGCCGGAGAGCGCTGCAACAGCCGCTGTGATTGCACCGTGCAGGTCCGCTTCTGTCCCCGCCACCACCCTCGCAGCGAAAGACGACGCATTCGAGCCGTGCTCCGCATGAAGGATCATGTCCATGTCCATCAGGCGCGCGGCGTCGGGGCTCGGCCGCTGACCTTTGAGCATGTACAGAAAGTTCGCCGCGTGATCGAGGTCCATATCGGGCGGCACCGGTTCGCGGCCATTTCGAATGTGCTCGTGTGCCGCGACGATCATCGGGACCTGAGACGTGAGGCGAATGCCTTTGCGTAGCGTCGCGGCAGGCGACTTGTCGCTCGTGTCCGGGTCATATGCGGCGAGCGCAGAAACGGCGGTGCGCAGAACATCCATCGGATGGGCCGCTTTCAGCGCGTAGATGAGCTCGACGATGGGCGTCGGCAATACGCGCTCTTCTTTCAGAGCCCGGGTAAACGCTTCCAGCTCGGGGCGGGTCGGCAACCCGCCTTTGAAGAGCAGGTAACACGTCTCTTCGAACGTGGAATGCTGCGCAAGATCGTGTATCGAATAGCCGCGATAGCGCAGCTCCCCCGCGCGTCCATCGATGAAACACACCGGTGAACGGTCGAAATAGACGCCTTTCAGACCGCGATGAATGTCGATGTGTTCGGCGGCGTCAGTCATGTTTCGGGGATGGGCGGGAGACTTACGCAGATTGCGCGGTCAGTATAATTGCTTCTTTGCCTCCGCGCCTGGGACAGCTCACATGACCGACCTGTCGAAACTGCCTTCGGACGCGTCGAGCGCGGCAGTCGTGCGCTCGATGATCGCGCGCGCCCGCGCCGCCCAGAAAATCTATGAGCGCTACAGCCAGGCGCAGCTGGACGAAGTCGTCGCCGCTGTGGGCTGGGCGATCATGGAACCGGCGCGCAACCGTGCGCTCGCGGAGATCGCCGTGCGCGACACCAGTCTCGGCAGCGTCGAAGACAAGGTCGAGAAGAACCATCGCAAGACGCTCGGGCTGCTTCGCGATCTGAAAGGCGCGATCTCCACGGGCATGATCGCCGAGTATCCGGAACGCGGCATCATCGAGATTGCCCGCCCGGTGGGCGTCGTCGCCGCGGTCGTGCCGTCGACCAATCCCGGCGCAACGCCCGCGAACAACATCATCAACGCGCTCAAGTGCGGCAACGCGATCATCCTTTCGCCTTCGCCGAAAGGTTATTCCACGTCGGCGACGCTGCTCGATTACATCGCAGAAGAGTTTCAGCGCTTCGGTGCGCCACAGGACCTCGTGCAGTTGCTTCCCGCGCCTGTGACGAAAGAGCTTTCGTCGGAGCTCATGAAGCAGGCGGATCTCGTCGTCGTCACGGGCTCGCAGGCAAACGTGCGGGCGGGCTACTCGAGCGGCACACCGGCGCTGGGCGTCGGCGCCGGTAATGTCGCGGTGATCATCGACGATACCGCCGACTGCGACGACGCGGCGGCCAAAGTAATGCGCTCGAAGATCTTCGATCACGCGACGAGCTGCTCGTCCGAGAACAGCCTCATTATTCACGAAGCGCTGTACGACCGGATGCTCTCCGCGCTCGCGCGCCAGGGTGGCGTGGTGCTGACGGCTGGCGAAAAAGCCGCGCTGCAAAAGGCGATGTTCCCCGCCGGCAAACTGTCTTCGGCTGTGACCGCGCAGCCGGTCCCTGCAATCTGCGAGCTCGCGGGGCTTTCCCGTCCCGAGCTCACGCGCGCAACGTGCCTGATCGTGGAAGAAACCGGCACCGGCAAGGAGTACCCCTTCTCCGGCGAGAAACTCTCGCCTGTGCTCACGGTTTACCGCGCGCGAGACTTCGACCACGCGTTTCAGATCATGCGCGGCATCTACGATTACATGGGCAACGGTCATTCGTGCGGGATCCACACGACGAACGACGCGCACATCGAGCGGCTCGGGCGCGAAATGACGGTGTGCCGTGTGATCGTCAACCAGGCGCACGCGATCGCGAACGGCGGCAGCTTCGACAATGGCCTGCCTTTTTCGCTTTCGATGGGCTGCGGCACCTGGGGCCGCAACAGCTTTTCCGAAAACCTCAATTACCGGCACTTCATGAATATCACGCGCATCGTCCGCCCAATCGCGCCGCGCGAGCCGACACTCGACGATGTGTTCGGAGCGTATTGGTCGAAGCATAAGATCAAGAAGTAACCGCGGAGGACGCGGAGGACGCAAAGGTAAGGCTTTACGAAAACACTCCGCGTCCTTTGCATCCTTAGCGGTAAATCTCCACTATGCGAACCGTCCGACATCATGTCGATCTCCGCGCCGAAGAACAGCCCGACGCGCCTTACCTGATCGCGCCGGAGACGGGCGCAGTCATTACGTATCGCGAGCTTCAGCGCGCATCACACGAGCTCGCACGCTTTCTGCGCGCCCGGAATCTGGCAAAAGGCGCGAAAGTCGCGCTCATGCTGGAGAACGGCTACCAGGCGGCGCGTCTCCTGATCGGCGTCATGTATTGCGGCTACACCGTCGTGCCGCTGAATCTGCTTTCGCAGCCGAAGCAGCTCGAATACGTGCTCGATCATTCGGACACGCAGCTCGTCTTCACCAGCACCGCGCTGGGGGCCCGCGTGCACGAAGCGCTTCTCAATGTCAGAAGGTCCGTCGAAGTCGTCGCTATCGATCCGGATGGAACGCACGTACTCGACGCAAGCGACCTTCCGGAACCTGCTCTCGCCGCGCTCGACGAAACCGACGATGCGCTTCTCATGTATACCTCGGGCACGACCGGAATGCCCAAAGGCGTCCTGCACGGCCATCGCAGTGTCGTTGCCGGAGGCGAATACACGAGCCGCGCGCACCGCCTCACGCACGAAGATCGTGTGATCTGCGCGCTCCCGCTCTATCACATCAACGGGCAGATCGTCACCGCGGTCGCGCCGCTCGTGCACGGCGGCAGCGTCGTCATGCCGCGGCGCTTCAGTGTCTCCACCTACTGGGCCATGGTGTCGGAGCACCGCTGCACCTGGATCAACGTCGTGCCGACGATCGTTGCCTATCTGCTCAATGCGCCTCACCCGCGGGACCAGGGCCTCGACATCTCGCACGTCAGGTTCTGCCGGTCGGCGTCGGCGCCGCTGCCGCCCGAGCTGCACCGGAGATTCGAAGAACGCTTCGGTATCGGCATCATCGAGACGTTCGGAATGACCGAGACGAATGCGCCGTGCTTCACGAATCCTTACGATCCCAACAGGCGCAAGATCGGCAGCCCCGGCCAGCCGTTCGGCAACGAAGCAAGGATCGTCGACACGTCTACGGGCGCGACACAGCCGCCGAACGTGCCGGGCGAGATCATGGTTCGCGGCGACAACGTCATGAAGTGCTACTACAAGGATCCGGAGGGTAGCGCCCGCGCATTCGATCGCGATGGCTGGATGCACACCGGGGATCTCGGTTACCTGGATGACGACGGGTTTCTTTTCGTCACCGGACGCCTGAAAGAGCTCATCATCAAAGGCGGCGAGAACATCGCGCCGCGCGAAATCGACGAAGCGCTGCTCCGGCACCCTGCCGTGCTCGAGGCGGCGGCGGTCGGCATACCGGACACGAACTACGGCCAGGAGATCATGGCGTGCGTGGTGCTGAAGCCCGGCTCGCGCTGCAGCGTCGACGAGCTCTTGCGCTTTGCGGAAGGCGAGGTCGGCCGCTTCAAGACTCCGAAGACAATCAAGGTTCTCGACGCGCTTCCCAAGGGCCCGTCCGGCAAAGTGCAGCGGCTGAAGCTCCTGGACAGCTAAGACTTGCGTTCGGCCGTGCTGCGCGCAACACTGCGACATGCTTGCGTGATCCGCACCTGTCGGAGGGACGCTATGTTCGACAAAGACCGTTTTATCGAGGAATGTCGGGCCGCCATGCGGGAAGGAGACGCGCGTGCAGCCGTGAAAGAGCTCGTCCGGAGTGCCGTGAGCAACCCCGGCCAGGTTCTACGGAGTCTCGGCGAGCCAAAGCGGGCCGGCTTCGAAACACTCTACCGCGGGCCCGATGTGACGATACTCAATCTCGCGTGGGGTCCCGGACTGCACATCCGGCCGCACGATCATCGCATGTGGGCCGTGATCGGCATCTACGGCGGCCGCGAACAGAACGTTTTCTTCCGTCGATCGCAAAGCGGCCTCATGCAGCACGGCGTCCTCGAGCTGAACGCCAAAGACGTCGCGCCGCTCGGCGCGTCGATCATCCATGCCGTCACCAATCCGCTCGAGCAGATCACCGCTGCGATACACGTGTACGGCGGAGATTTCTTCGCGACAGCGCGCAGCGAATGGGATCCGCAAACGCTCGAGGAGCGCCCCTACGATGCCGCGTACACCATAAAGATGTTCGAGGAATCGAACGCGCGGCTGGGTACCGCCCGGCCCGCCGGCACCGCATAAGCCCAGTCATGCCGGCATCCCTATGAGCTGACGGAAAAGCCCTGCCCACCGGCATGTGCATTGCTGTGCCCCAAACGTCGCGTGCAGACGGGAAAAGCCATGAATGTCAAGCCGATGTGGGAGCTCACGAAGGAAAGCTTCAACGCCTGGTCGAGTGACTATGCGCCGAGCATGGGCGCGGCGCTTTCGTACTACACGCTCTTTTCGATCGCACCGCTGCTGATCATCGTCATCTCGCTTGCCGGACTCTTTTTCGGCACGGATGCGGTGCGCACGGTCATCTTCGATCAGTTGCACGCGCTCATGGGAGAAGAAGGCGCCGAAGCGGTGCAGGACATGATCGCGAATGCCAGCGACCCCGCCACGGGGGCGATCGCAACGATCTTAAGTATCGCCGGTCTGGTGATCGGCGCAACTACGGTTTTCAACGAAATCCAGAACGACCTCGACCGCATCTGGCGCGCGCCCGCGGCGGAGCAGGGCGGCGGCATCTGGCAGTTGCTGCGCACGCGGCTGCTTTCGTTCGGCATGGTTCTCGGCATGGCGTTTCTGCTGGCGGTCTCGCTGATCCTTTCAGCAGCGCTGTCGGTGATCGGAAAATGGTGGGACGGCTGGCTCGGTGGCTGGGAAGTGCTTGCGCACGTGCTCGACATCGTCGTGAATCTCGGCCTGCTGACCGTCGTCTTCGCCCTGATTTACAAAATGATCCCGCGCGTGGAAGTGAGCTGGCACGACGTGTGGGTCGGTGCTGCGGTGACGGCCGTGCTGTTCACGATCGGCAAAGTGGCGATCGGCCTCTATCTCGGCAAGAGCGACGTGACGTCCAGCTTTGGCAGCGCAGGCTCGATGGTCGTGCTGATGATCTGGGTCTACTACGCGTCACAGATCTTCCTGCTGGGCGCCGAATTCACCCGCATCTACGCCGAGAAATTCAGTTCCCG
>DASRIK010000446.1:0-9165 GCA_035650035.1 Burkholderiales bacterium
CAGCGACGAGAGCGGTACCATCGTCCCTTTTTCCGAACGCACCCACACCGCGCCCACGTCGTCGGGGCGATTGCGGTAGCGCGACTCCGCCGAAAGCAGCACCTGCCACGTGCGTCCGTACTTGTTGAAATCGTTCACGTAGTACGAACCGAGGGTGGCGGCGAGCGTGCTGTACACCTCGTCGATCGGCACGCCCAACGCTTTCGCTTTTTCACGATCGGTGTCGACGTAAAGCTGCGGGACGTTCGCGCGCCAGAGCGTGTTCACCTGCTGGCCGGCGAACATGGGGTCTTTAGCCACCGCACCGATGAATTGTTGCGAGACCTCCGAGAGGCGCTTCGCACCCCCTTCGCCGCGGTTCTGGATGTAGAACTCGAAGCCGCCGGCGTTGCCGAGCCCGAAGATCGGCGGCGGGTTGAAGGCGAGCACGAGCGCTTCCTTGATGTGCGCCGTTTTCATGAAAAGCTCGCCCACCAGCTGCTTCGTGTGGGCGTTGCGTTCGTCCCAGTGTTTCTGAGTCACGAATATCGTTGCCGCGCTGTTCCTGAATGCGCCTCCGACGAAATCGAAGCCGGTGAAGGCCACCGCGTACTCGTTTGCTGGATTCGACCGGATCGCCTCCACCACTTCGGCGACTACTTTGTCGGTGCGCTCGAGCGTCGCGCCGTCCGGTAGGAACACGGCGGCGATGTAGAAACCCTGGTCCTCGTCCGGCACGAGCGATCCGGGGGTCGCGCGCCAGAGCCCCAGGGTGATCGCAAACATACCGGCGAAGAGAAGCGCGCCGATCGCTCCGCGACGGAGCATCCATGCGACGCCGTCGCTATAGCGGTTCGTCACGTGGGCGAACCAGCGGTTGAACGCCTGGAAGAAGCGCCCCGGCCGATGGTGCTCGCGTTTGAGAATGAGCACGCATAGCGACGGCGTGAGCGTGAGCGCGACGAGCCCGGAAATCACGACCGCAATGGCAATGGTCACCGCGAACTGGCGGTAGAGCTCACCGGTGAGCCCGCCGAGAAACGCGATCGGCACGAAAACGGCGCAGAGCGTCAGCACGATCGCAATGACGGGCCCGGTCACTTCGTGCATCGCCTTGATGGCGGCTTCGCGCGCAGTGCGCTCTTCTTCGCGCATGATGCGCTCGACGTTCTCGAGTACGACGATGGCGTCGTCGACGACGATGCCGATGGCGAGCACCATGCCGAAAAGCGTGAGGGTGTTGATCGAGTAGCCGAGCGCGAGAAGGCCGGCGAACGTGCCGATCAGCGACACGGGTACCGCGCTGAAAGGAATGAGCGTCGCACGCCAGTTCTGCAGGAACAGGAAGACGACGAGGAACACCAGCACCATTGCCTCGGCGAGCGTGATGAGCACTTCCCGGATGGAGACCTTTACGAAGCGCGTCGTGTCGTAGGGCACCGAGTATGAAAGACCCGGCGGGAAACGCTCGCTCAGACGCGCGAGCTCGGCTTTGACGCGATCGCCGGTTTCGAGCGCGTTCGCGCCGGGCTGCAGGAATATGCCGACGAGCGTCGCCGATTTGCCGTTCACCCGCCCCATGAACTCGTAATCCTTGGACCCGAGCTCTACGCGGGCGACATCCTTCAATCGCAGAACCGAGCCGTCGGGATTCGCGCGCAGGACGATGTTCTCGAACTGCTGTGGATCCGAGAGTCGTCCGCGCGTCGTGATCGTGTACACGAGCTCCTGTGAATCGGCGACAGGCGACTGGCCGATTTTGCCGGCCGCGAATTGTGCGTTCTGCTCGTTGAGCGCACGGATCACGTCGCCGCTCGTGAGCTTCAACTGCCCGAGCCGGTCGGGCCGGAGCCACACGCGCATCGCGTAATCCTTCGCGCCGAAAATCTGCACGTTGGTCGTGCCCGGCACCCGCTTCATCGCATCGAGCACGTTGAGCGTCACGAAGTTGGAGATCTGCAGATCGCTCAGCCGGTCGTCGGGCGACGTGAACGCGATGACCTGCAGGAAAGCCGACGATCCTTTCTCCACCGTCACGCCTTGTCGGCGGACTTCCTGCGGCAGGCGTGGTTCGGCCTGTTTCACACGGTTATTGACGTTGAGCGCGGCCTTATCCACGTCCGAGCCGATTTCGAACGTCACCTGGATTTCGACGGCTCCCGAAGCGCTGGAGGTCGAGCTCATGTACAGCATGTTCTCGACGCCGTTGATCTGATTTTCGAGCGGCGCCGCAACCGTCTGCTCGAGGACTTCAGCCGATGCGCCCGGGTACACAGCCCGCACAGTTACGACCGGCGGCGCGATTTCCGGATACTGCGCGATCGGGAGCGCGCGCATGGACGCGAGCCCCGCGATGACGATGAAAATCGAGAGGACCGCCGCGAAAATCGGACGATCGATGAAGAAGCGCGACAACATCGGGAGCTCCCTTACTTGGGCGCGGTTGAGGTCGCCGGCGACGTTGCGACCTGCACAGGCGCGCCCGGCCCGATCTTCATCACGCCGTCGAGGATCACGCGATCGCCGGGTTTCAGGCCGGATTCGATGATCCATCCGTCGCCGGCCCATTCGCCGACTTGCACGGGGCGCGGCTCCGCCTTGTTCTCGGCATTCACGAGATAAACGAACTTGTCCTTGGGACCCTCGAGGACGGCACGTTGCGGAATGACGATCGCGGCCGGCCGAACGGCGCCCTGAAGCAGGATGCGCACGAACTCTCCGGCGCGGAGCACGTTGCGGGCATTGGTGAATTCCGCGCGCGCTTCGCTCGTGCCGGTCTGATTGCTCACGCGCACGTCCGTGAAGTCGAGGGTTCCGGTGCCGGGGTATGTACTTCCGTCCGAAAGCCTGACGCTCGTCCGGAAGCGATTGCCGGCGGGAAGCTTGAGCTTGCCTGCCTCGACATTGCGGCGGATTGCAAGATGCTCGCGATCCGGTATGCCGAATATCACGTACATCGGATCGGTTTGCGTGACCGTTGTCATGAGCACGTTCGGACCCGACACGAGCGTGCCTTCCGAAATTGCGGCGCGGCTCGCAACGCCGCTGATCGGTGCTTCGACGCGGGTATACCCGAGGTTGAGCTTCGCCTCGTTCAGACGCGCCTGTACGCTCCTCGCCTCCGCTTCCGCTATGCGAACGGCGGACATCGCATCGTCGAGCTCTTTCTGGCTGACGGCTTTCGCCTCGAGCACGGGTTTTAGCCGGGCTACATCACGGCGCGCCTGTTCGAGTCGCGCCGTCGCAACGCCGAGATCGGCTTCGGTGCGTGCGACAGCCACCTGGAAAGGTTCCGGATCGATGCTGAACATCGTTTCGCCCTTGCGCACCGCCGCGCCTTCCTTGTAATTGCGACGAAGGACGATACCGGTTACGCGCGCGCGTACTTCGACTTCACGAAAGCCCGCGGTCTGCCCCATGTATTCGTACGTGACGGGCACTTCTTTCGCTTCGGCCGTTACGACTGTGACCTGGGCAGGCGGCATCCCGCCGTGTTGCTGCTGCGGCTTGGCAGGCCCGCAGGCGCTGACGAGGATCGACAGCGTAAGCGGAATGAATGCGGTTGCTAGGATGCGGGAACGCATGGGAGGTCTCCGGAAGCTCATGCCGTTCCTGGAACGACAGATGGAGTAGACTTCGGGAAGTTTACATACAATCATGTATGTAGGTAAAGTAACACTATGTAGCAGGCATGTTTCAGCGCTGTTTCAGCGCAACTTTGCAGGGGCGTTGCAGGATGAGAAGAACGCGCGACGAAGCGGCTGCGACGCGTAACGGCATACTGGACGCCGCGGAGCGGGTTTTCTCCGAGCGCGGCGTCGCTCACACTTCGCTCGACGATATTGCGAAAGCCGCGGGCGTGTCGCGAGGGGCGATCTACTGGCATTTCCGTAACAAGAGCGAGCTGTTTACCGCAATGGTAAATCGCGTTTCATTGCCGATCGAAGACATGGTCACAAAGAGTGCCGAGGCCGACGTGGCCGACCCCTTGGCGCTGTTGAAAGAGATGGCCGTGGGCGCTCTCAGGCGCACGGCCACCGACCCGCAGTGTCAGCGCGTGTTCGATATCGTCACGCACAAATGCGAATATCTCGAAGACATGGCCGGCGTGAAGACGCGCATAACCGAGATCAAATGCGGTTGCGTCGTGCGCGCCGAAAAAGCGATCAGGCTCGCGATCAAGCGGGGGCAGCTGCCGAAGACTCTGGATGCACGGCTCGCGGCGATCGGTCTCGACGCGATGGTCTTCGGCTTGATCAGCAACTGGCTCGCCGATCGCGATTACGTAAAGCTCGAGCGTGATGCCGAGGCACTGGTCGACCAGTATCTCGGAGGTTTGCGCGCGGAGCCGCACAGACCGACATCGCGTTTACGCGTGAAGCGTGCGACGAAGGCACGCTCGAAAGCGAGCGCGTAATCCGCGCTGCGCAGCGCATGTATTGCGAAGTTTCCGGGTATACCCTAGCCTCTTGCGAACGGGGAGGAGAGCCATGAAACGATTGCTACTGTTGGCACTGGTCGTCAGTGTGTGCAGCGGCATTGCGCACGCGCAGCAAACACGGCTTTCCATATCGACGGGGGGTACTGGCGGCGTCTGGTATCCCATGGGCGGCGCGATGGCAAACGTGCTGTCGAAGTCGCTCCCGAATACCGCTGCCACTGCGGAGGTGACCGGCGGCAGCGTCGACAACATCAAGCTCATCGCAACCGGCCGGAGCGACATCGGATTTTCGATGGTGGACACGGCGTGGGAAGCGGCGACAGGCGCGGGCAAGTTCAAAGAGAAAGTGTCGATGCGCACGCTCGCCGTCGTTCATCCGCTCGTGATGCACGTCGTTACGCTGGACGGCCGCGGCATCGAAAAGATGGCCGACCTCAAAGGCAAGCGCGTATCGACCGGATCGCCGGGAAGCGGCACCGAAGTGATGGCCATCCGGATCCTCGAAGCGTACGGTATCCACTACACGAAAGACATCCGGCAGGAACGCCTGAGCGTGGCGGAGGCCGCGAGCGCGCTGAAAGACCGGAAGATCGATGCGTTTCTCCACGCAGCCGGCGTTCCACTGCCTGCGGTGACGGACGTTGCTGCCACGCCGGGAATCAGGGTGAAGTTGATCGATCACGCGGACGCGGTTGAGCATATGGCCAGGAAATACGGTCCGATCTATGCGCGCGGCAGGATCCCCGCGAAGACCTACGCGGGCCAGGAGCGTGACGCGTCGACCGCGAACGTGTGGGGCGTTCTCTACGTGAACGAGACCATGAGCGAGAAACTCGCCTATGACGTCGTTAAGACTTTGTTCGAGAAGCAAGCCGATCTCGTGATCGCCCACCGTGAATCCGCGAACATGACCCTCGAGAACCAGACGATCGGCGCCTCTCCCGTGCCGTGGCATCCCGGAGCGCTGCGCTTCTTCAGCGAAAAAGGTGTTGCCGCACGTTGACGACTGAGGAACAAGACGTGAAGAAACTGTTTCTCCATCTGCTGCTCACTGCGGCCACGGTCGTGTGTATCGCGCCTGCGCTGGCGCAGAACTATCCGATCCGTCCCATCCGGCTCGTCGTGCCGTCTTCCCCGGGCGGCGGCACCGATATCACGGCGCGCATCATGGCGCCCGAGTTGAGCAAGTTGCTCGGACAACAGGTGGTCGTGGAAAACAGGCCCGGCGCGGGCACGATGATCGGGGGCGAAGTCGTCGCGAAATCTCCGCCAGACGGTCATTCGCTTCTCATGGGCATCAGCACGCTCGCGATCAACCCCGCGGTATACAAAAAAGTACCCTACGACGCGCTGCGCGACCTCGCGCCGATTACGCAGGCGGTCTCCGTGCCGAACGTGGTCGTCGGTCACCCCAGCTTGCCTGCAAAAAATCTGAAAGAGCTGATTGCGCTCGCGCGGTCACGGCCCGGCGAGCTCACGTTCGCTTCTGCAGGGTTGGGAACGAGCCCGCACCTCTCGATCGAGCTTCTGCTGTCGATGACGCGCACGAAGATGCTGCACGTCCCGTACAAGGGCTCGGGGCCCGGGATCACGGATCTCATCGCAGGGCAGGTGCAGGTGATGGCGCCGAACATGCTGAGCGGGTACCCGCACATCAAAAGCGGGCGCATGCGCGCTTACGGCGTCACCGGTGTAAAACGCGTATCGAGCGCGCCTGAAATCCCGACGATTGCGGAGGCAGGCGTACCGGGCTACGAAGCGGTGCAATGGTATGGGGTGCTCGCGCCCGCAGGAACGCCGCGGCCGATCATCCAGCGCCTGCACGAAGAGTGCGTCAAAGTCCTGCACCTTCCGAACGTGCGAGAGCTCCTCGTGAGAGACGGCGGCGAACCGGTCGGCAGTACGCCCGAGCAGTTCGCGGCTTTCATCAAGGCCGAGACGATCAAGTGGGCAAAAGTGGTGAAGGACGCCGGGATTCAGCAGGAATAAGCGGCGTGGGCGGCAACCGCGCTGCGTTCGCGCAGCGCATGGGGATGATCGAGCCGTTTCACGTGATGTCGCTGCTCGCGCGCGCGAGGGCGCTCGAAGCACAGGGCCGCTCGATCGTTCACATGGAAATCGGCGAGCCGGATTTTCCGACGCCGCGGCCTGTTTGCGAGGCCGGCATGCGGGCCCTCGAGCGAGGAGATCTCTTCTATACCCCGGCACTCGGCTTGCCAGAGCTTCGCGCCGCTATCGCCGGCTTTTACCGCTCGCGTTACGGTGTGGACGTTTCGCCCGAACGGATTGCTGTCACGTCCGGAGCGTCCGCGGCGCTGCTCCTTGCGTTGGGCGTGCTGATCGATCCCGACGCGGAAGTGCTGCTGACGGATCCCGGGTATCCCGCAAACCGCCATTTCGTGCGGTTGCTGAATGGCCAGCCGCTGAATGTTCCCGTAGGACCGGACAGCGGATATCAGATGACGCCGGAGCTGCTCGAGCATTACTGGACCGGTCGTACCGCCGCCGCGCTCGTTGCAACGCCGTCCAATCCTACCGGCACGCTGATTCCGCACGGTCGTCTTGCGGACATGGCGTCGTTCGCAGCGAAGCGCTCCGGCGTGCTCATCGTGGACGAGATCTACCATGGGCTCGTCTACGGCGGCGAAACGAAGACGGCGGTGGATCTGGGCGAAAACGTTTTCGTCATCAACAGCTTTTCGAAGTACTTCAACATGACCGGCTGGCGTCTGGGGTGGATCGTCGCACCGGAACATTGCATCGGCGAGATCGACAAGCTCGCGCAGAACGTCTACCTCTCCGCGCCTGCACCCGCACAGCACGCGGCGCTGGCGGCTTTCGAACCGGAGACCCTGGCGTTGCTCGATGCCCGGCGCGACGAGTTTCGCGCGCGCCGTGACTATCTCGTGCCCGCGTTGCGTAAGCTCGGCTTCGACATACCGCAGACGCCCGAAGGCGCGTTCTATATCTACGCGAATTGCTCGCGCTTCACGGCGGACAGCTACCAGTTCGCGATCACCCTGCTCGAGCATGCGGGCGTCGCGATCACTCCCGGCATCGATTTCGGCTCGCATCGTGCAGCCGAGCACGTAAGGTTTGCTTACACGAACTCGATCGACCGGCTGGAGGAAGGGGTCTCGCGCATCGCGTGGTTCGTGGAGAGCCGGGCGTGAAGCGATACGCGCTCGCCAGGCGGTGCGAGCTCGACACGCCCGTTGAGCGTATGTGACGCTAAAGGCCTGACGTGCGCTCGAGGCCGACCGCGAGCAACCCGAGCCGCCACAGCGATCTGAACAACTCGCGCGCGAATTGCTCGACATCCTGGACGTTCCCGAGCATGCCGGCGGCGGCGAGGCGTGCAATCATCTCCGAAATCGTCCGGCGGCCGTCGACCTCGCGGAGAAAAGCCGCCTGCACGCGGTTGAGCGGGATACGGCCTCGCGGTCCGGCGATGTGGTCCTGCTCGACGCGCACGAGATGCCGCAGCACCGGCACGTACTCGACGAATTGGGTGCGGCCGAAGTCGATGGTGTACTGGCTCGGCGGGCGACCCGTGCGGCAGGCCATGAAGCAGTGGCACGCGTTCTGTGTCTGCAGCCGCTCCATTGCCGCCCACAATTTCGGTTCGGGCAGCGCGTTGAGCGCCGCGTATACGCTGGAATTGAGCGGGGCGAACATTTCAGGGTAGTAGCAGTCGTGATTCATCCAGCCCTGAAAGACGAGGCCTGCCGACGCCGCGAGGTCCATGCAATCCTCGACCGAGTAGCTGCGGTCGCGGCCGTGCAGAAACGCGTCCACCAGCCCGGCATCGAACTGCAGATCAGGCGCGATCGGAACGTACGGCTGCAGGAGATGTTCGCGCGGCAGCAGCCCGAGCGTCTCCTTGACGAGCTCGAGCGAGGGTTCGTCCTGACGCAGCCCCAGATCGCGAAATACGGCCTGGAGCGCTTCCACGCCGACGCGTCCGTACTTCGCGTACAGCATGACGCCGGCGACACCATCGCGGCTTAGACAGGCGCCGAGCGCTTTCATACCGGCGAGCGGGTCGCTCATGTGGTGCAGCACGCCGGTCGAGACGACGAGGTCGAACTCGCGCCCGAGGTTCGGCGCTTCCTCGATCGGCAGTCGCACAAGCTCGAGGTTCGAAAGGCCGTATTTCTCCTTCAGATGTTGCTCGTGGGCAAGCGATGCTTCGCTCACGTCGATCGCCAGCACGTTCGCGGCGCGATTCCTGTAAGCGAACACCGCCGCCTGATTCGTGCCGCAGCCGGCGATGAGAATGTCGATCCTGGGCGTGTAAGCCCGGTCCGGCCAGAACAGTCGATGACTGATCGACGGATCGAACAATTCATGACGATTCTGCAGCCACGCTTCCAGGTCCTCGATGGGTGGCGGATAGCTCCAGCGTTCGTACTGACGGGAAACGACATCCGAAAGCGGAGACTCGCTCATCTCATATCCTGCGCGGGATCGGTCCTGCGGTGGTTACTCGGCCTTCACCCCCGAGGCCTGTACGACTTGCTCGTACTTCCGGATCTCGGATCTGATGTAATCGCCGAACGCCGCCGGCGTCGCTGCAACGAAGGGATAGATACCGACCCCGGCCAGGCGCTCCTTTACGTCGGGGAGATCCAGTATCCGGTTGATCTCCGCGTGCAACTTCGCGACGACCGGTTTCGGCGAGCCGCGCGGCGCCATGAAGCCGTACCAGTTATCTACCGCGAATCCGGGCACGCCGGCTTCAG
>DASRIK010000447.1:0-5562 GCA_035650035.1 Burkholderiales bacterium
CGCGTACGCGAAAGCGAACCCAGGGAAATTGAACAGCGCCTATGCGGGGGCCGGTGCAGCCGGTCATCTCGCGACCGAGCTCTTTCGTTCGGTCGTCGGCATCGATATCGTGCACGTGCCTTACCGCGGAAGCGGCCCGGCTTCGGCAGCCGTGATGTCGGGCGAAGCGCAGATGCAGTTCGCATCGATCGCATCGAGCATGCCGTTCGTGCGCACGAACCGGCTGGTTGCACTGGCTGTGACCAGCCCGAAGCGACTTACGGCCTCGCCCGACGTACCGACGATGGGAGAGAGCGGTATCGAAGGCGTGAACGCGCAATCGTGGTACACGTTGCTCGCGCCCGCGGCCACTCCGCGCGAAGTCTTGCAGAAGTTGAGCGGCGAGCTCACGCGCATCGTCGCGATTCCCGACGTGCGCGAGCAGCTTGCCCGCCAGGCGCTCGAAACACAGCCGATGGCGCACGCCGAATTCACGCGGTTCCTGCAAGACGAAATCGCGAAGTGGGGCAAAGTCGTCCGCTCGGCCGGCATCAAACCGGAATAGGAGAAGTTCGCTTGAACAGCTGCTTGCGCCTGAAGGTCATGCTGCTCGCGACAACGTCTGCGCTGATGCCAATGCCGGCGACTGCGCAACAAGGCTATCCATCAAAGCCGATAAGGTTGGTCGTTCCGTTTGCACCGGGCGGCGGCAACGATTTTCTCGCCCGCGTGGTCGGTCAAAAGCTTGGAGAACGGCTGGGGCAGCAATTCATCATCGACAATCGAGCGGGCGCAGGCGGCATACTCGCGACCGAGCTCGTTGCGAAGTCTGCCCCGGACGGTTACACCCTGCTGCTCGGCTTCATCGGTCCTTTCGCGATCATTCCTCATGTCGAGAAGATCGCGTACAACCCGGTGCGCGACTTCACCGCGGCGAGTCTGCTCGCGTCTTCGTATCACGTGATGGTGGTGCACCCTTCGCTGCCAGTGCGCACCGTCAAAGAGCTGATCGCGCTTGCGAAAGCGCGACCGGGCGAGATCAACTACGCGTCGAGCGGCAGCGGCGGGAATCTCCATCTCGTCGGCGAGCTCTTCAAGACGACCGCCGGCGTCAATCTCACGCACATCGCTTACAAAGGCACCGGGCCCGCCGCGATTGCCGTCGTTTCCGGTGAATCGCAGCTTCTCTTCAGCAGCATCACGGCCGCGATGCCGCACATCGGTTCGCGCCGTATGGTGGCGCTCGCCGTTACGAGCCCTAATCGTTCGGCGCTCTTACCCGAGGTGCCCACGCTCGCGGAATCCGGCTTCGGCAAAGTCGACGTAGGTTCGTGGTACGCACTCGTCGCGCCCGCAGCTACGCCGCGCGAAACCATCGCGCGGCTGAATGCGGAAATCGTGAAGCTCACCGCGACGCCGGATTACCGGCAGCAACTCACCCGGCAGGCGTTCGAGCCACTGACGAGCAACCCCGAGCAGTTTCCGTCGTTCGTGCAGGCGGAGCTCGAGAAGTGGGGGCGGATCATCAAGGCGGCGGGGGTAAAGTCGGAGCAGTAGGTCAAAACCCCGGAAAACGCAGGTTTGCGAACTTCGTCTTGATCTTCGCGCGGAGCTCCGGGCTCACGTCCACCACTTTCGGAAACGTGCCCGCGAGCTTCTTCTCGTACGGAATGCACGCGTCGATCAGAACCCGGTTGTTGAAATTGCCGGGCAGGTACAGCGGATCGCGCTTCGACGCCCATGCTTTCTGGATGACATCGATGTCCGTGACGGGATCGAAACGCGTAGACATCGCCCACAGCACCTGGTCGAGATCGCCGGCGTCGATGTCCTCGTCGACAACCACGGTCCATTTGCCGGCATACGCGCCGCCCTGGCAATTCGATGCGACATGCAGCACGTTGCGCGCATGGCCCGGATAGCGCTGCCGGATCTGCACGACCGTAAAGCGCGTCGCCGGTCCGCCTTCGTGGTTCCAGACGCCGAGAATGTCGGGCAGGCCGCACGCCTGTAATGCACGCCAGATCTGCGCGGAGCCCGCGATGCCTTTGAGCAATCCGGTCTCGTCCACAGGCTTGTGCTGAGGCGCGCACGTGAGGATCGGATTGTTGCGATAGAGGATCGTCTTTACGTCGAGATACGGCCGCGCAACCGTGTCATCGGAGTAGTAACCCATCCATTCGCCGAAAGGGCCTTCCTTCAGCACTTTCCCTGGCACCGCTTCGGCCTCGATCGCGATTTCCGCGTGCGCGGGAATCGGAAAACCGGTGTATGGGCCGCGCACCACCTCGACCGGCGCGCCTCGCAAGCCGCCGGCGAAATCGAGCTCGCTGACGCCATCCGGCAGCGGACTCGCTGCAAGCATGAAAAGCAGTGGATCCTGCCCGACCAGAACGACCACTTTCATCGACTGGCCGCGCTCGAAATATTTGTCGCGATGGATGCGGCCGTGTTTGCCTTCGGTGATCTGGCAGCCGATCGTCTTGCCGTCGTAGACCTGATTGCGATAGCAGCCAAGGTTGAACCAGCCGGCGTCGGGATCCTGGGTGATGACGCAATTCGCAGTGCCGATGTAGCGCGCGGTGTCCTGCTCGTGATGGCGAGGCACCGGAAACTTCAGCACGTCGACGTCGTTCCCCTCGAGGACGTTCTCGAGAATGGGACCATCCGTCAGATACTTCGGCGGCAGCGGAATCAATGTCTGGATCCGTTCGTGATATTTCTGAACGATGTCGACTTTGCGCTCGTATTCGACCGGAAGCCCCAGGGTCAGCGCAACGCGCCGGATCGACGAGAAATGACCGTACATCGTCCGGAATCCCCTGGGGTATCCCGGAATTTCGTCGAAAAGTATCGCCGGTGCGTCGCCCCTGCTCTTTTCGGTGAGCATGTGAGTGATCGCGCCCATCTCGGTGTCCCAGTGCGCGCCGTTGACGCGCACGAGCTCGCCCATGGCTTCGACCCGCTCTATCCAGCCCCTGAGATCCCCATAGTTCGTATCGGCCTGCGACGTGCCCTGGTGACGGTCCATCCGTTCTCCCTGTCTGGCGTCTAACTTTTGATACTATTCTCATCAACTGACCAACTCTACACCGGCGTATCTCCGCCGGGCAACGATCACGCACGACGGAGCACCTGATGCCGAATCCGGACTTGAGAGACTGGCTCGCGAAAATGCAGGCGGCGGGCGAAATACAAGTCGTCCGGGGCGCCGAGACGACCGAGGAGATCGGTGGGCTCGTCGACCTCTACATGCGCCAGACGAACCGGCCCGCTTTGCTGTTCGAGGACATACCAGGGTATCCGAAAGGTTACCGCGTCCTCGGCAACATCCTCACGGGTGTCAGGCGCATCGCGCTTACCTTCGGCCTGCCCGACGACACCACAGAAATGGGCCTCGTTCATTTCTGGCGCCAATATCTGAACGAAGCGAAATCGATACCGCCGAAAGTCGTCGAAACCGGTCCGCTGATGGAAAACGTGATGACCGGCAGGAAAATCAATCTCAGGAAAATTCCGACGCCGAAGTGGCACGAGGACGACGGCGGTCCATACATCGGGACCGGCGTCATGGTCGTCATGAAAGACCCGGATTCCGGCTGGATCAACTACGGCGCGTACCGCGTCCAGGTCTACGACGATCCGACTGTCGCGTCGGTCATGATCTCGAAAGGCAAGCACGGCGACATTCTCATGCGCAAGTATCACGAGCGTGGCGAGCGCTGTCCGATCGCCGTGATCTGCGGGATGCATCCGATATTGTTCTCGATCGCCGGCATCGAGATCCCGTATGGCGCGAATGAGTACGACGCCGCCGGCGGCATGCTGGGCGAAGCCATCGAAGTCATTCATGGACCGGAAACGGGACTGCCGATTCCAGCCAACGCGGAGATCGCGTTCGAAGGCTTCATCTCTCCCGGCGATTTGATCGACGAAGGACCGTTCGGCGAGTGGACCGGTTACTACGCCGGTGGTCAGCACAAAGCGCCGGTGATCCGCGTCGCAACATTCATGCACCGAAACAACCCGATCCTGCTCGGCGCGGTGCCGGCGGTGCCGCCGTGCGATGACACGTTCTATCGTGGAACATATCGCTGCGCGGGCGTGTGGAAGCAGCTCGAGGGCGCAGGCATTCCCGGCATCAAAGGGGTCTGGGCACACGAAGCGGGCGGCAGCCGCCAGTGGCTCACGATCTCCATCCAGCAGATGTATCCCGGCCATTCCAAGCAGGTGGGGCTCGTCGCGGGGCAGTGCCATGCCGGTGCCTACGCGAACAAGTACGTCATCGTGGTCGATGACGACATCGATCCTTCGAATATGAACGACGTCGTGTGGGCGATGTGCACGCGCGTCGACCCTCGCGAAGACGTGGACATCGTCAAGAACGCATGGAGCACGACGCTCGACCCGACGAGCTATCCCTCGGAGGAGCGGCGGCTCAACGCGCGGATGGTGATCGATGCATGCCGACCGTGGACGCGGCGCGATACGTTCCCGAAAGTCGCTCGCAACACGCCCGAGCTCGACGCGCGGTTGCGCACGAAGTTCGGCGACATCCTCAGAGGTTATTGATTGCAATGTCGCGGTGCATCGCGATCGCTGCCGGCCTCTTCGCGGCAACGTGCACCCATGCGCAGACCTATCCCGCGAAACCCATACGCATCGTCGTGCCGTTCGCGGTCGGCGGCATCGCCGATTTCGCCGCGCGCAGCGTTTCGCAACGACTGTCGGAAAGCCTCGCGGGGCCGGTATACGTCGACAACCGCCCCGGCGCGGGCGGCATCACGGGGAGCGAAATCGTTGCGAAGGCACCCGCGGATGGTCACACGGTGCTCGTTACGAGCATCTCGCACACCATCAACCTGAGCGTTCACAAGAACGTCCCGTACGACACGCGGCGCGACTTCGTGCCCGTCGCGCTCATCGCAGACGCGCCGAACATGCTGGTCACGCATCCCTCGCTGCCCGTTCGCTCCGTCAAGGAGTTGATTGCGCTCGCGCGTGCACGACCGCAAGAGATCCTGTACGGCTCATCCGGCAGCGGCACGTCGGTGCACCTCTCCGCAGAGCTGTTCAAGGTGCTCACGAACACGCAGATGGTCCACGTGCCTTACAAGAGCGGCGGCCTGGCGGTTACGGATCTCCTTGGCGGACACGTGCAGATCATGTTCGCGACGCTGCCGACGGTACTGGGGCATGCCAGGGCCGACCGCCTGCGCGCGCTCGCTGTGACCAGCAGCCGGCGCTTCACTGGCGCCCCGCAATTTCCCACGATGGTTGAAGCAGGCGTGCGAGACTACGACGTGAGCGGCTGGACAGGCATGTTCGCGCCGGCGGGCACACCCGTGGAAATCGTGAAGCGCCTGGCAAGCGAAACGTCGAAAATCCTGGCAACGCAAAAAACGAAAGAGCTGTTCCTGACGCAAGGCGCAGAGCCGGGCACGAGGGTGCTCGACGATTTCGGGGCTTTCGTCGATGCAGAAATCGTTAAATGGAAAAAGGTCGTCGACTTCGCCGGCGCGAAAGTCGATTAGCGAAGAGGAGCGGTTGCAAGATGACTCAGCCCCAGTCGTTCCGTACGTA
>DASRIK010000448.1:0-2590 GCA_035650035.1 Burkholderiales bacterium
GCTTCCGCAACGGTGGGAATTTCGGGCGCGGCTTCGGCGCGGTGGAGGCTCGATACCGCAAGCCCCTTGAGTTTGCCCGATCGAACCTGCGACAGCGACGCGACGATCGAGAGCATGCTCATGTGGATCTGGCCGGCCATCAGATCGGTCATCGCAGGCGCAGTCCCTTTGTACGGCACGTGCACGATGTCGACGTTCGCCATGTTCTTGAACATCTCCGTCGCGAGATGCTGAATGCCGCCGTTTCCAGACGAGCCATAGCTGAGTGCGCCTGGTTTCGCTTTCGCCAGGGCGATCAGCTCCTTCACATTGTTAACCGGCACCGATGGATGCACGAGCACCAGGAGTGCCTGCCGGCTCAGCAGAGCAATCGGCTGGAAGCCGTTGACGGGATCGTAGGAGGTTTTACGTAACGCCGCGTTCGCTGCGAAACTGCTCGAGACGACGAGCAGGGTATATCCGTCCGGCTGTGCTTTCGCGACGAGCTCTATTCCGGTGATCCCGCCGGCGCCCGGCCGGTTGTCGACCACGAATTGTTGTCCGAACCGCGTCGTGAGGCGCGCGGCGAGCGAGCGTGCCACGATATCGGTTCCGCCGCCCGGCGCGAACGCAACGACGACGCGCACGGGACGTACCGGATACTGCTCCTGCGCAATGGCGTTTGATGCGCTGACTGCCAGCGCCGTACCGATTGCCATCCAAAACGCGTTGCTCCGAGATCGCACCATGGTGCGCAATCGTAGACGATAACGGTGGTAACGCGCTAATCGATCCTCACGCCGAACTGGCGAAAGAGCTTGCCTATCAGCTCGTGGTCGGTCTTCAGGCGTTGAGCGAGCTCGTCCGGACTCCTGTGAACGGGATCGTATGTCAAAGTGGTGAGCCTCGAGGCCACTCCAGGATCGCGCAGTGCGTTCCCGAGCTCGGTGTTGAGCTGGTCGATGATGGTCCTGGGTGTTGCCGCCGGCGCAAGAATGCTGACCCACGTCGTGCATTCGAAACCCGGGACGGTGTCGGCGATCACCGGAACATCCGGGAGCTGCGTCACCCGTTCTGTCGAGGTGACCCCCAGCGGACGGGCGCGCCTCGCCTTGATGTGCTCGATGATGTCGCCGATCCCCGCCATCATGGTCTGAATTTCCCCGGAGACCAGGCCTATGACAGTGGGTCCACCGCCTTTGAAAGGCACCTGCGTGATCTGAATCCGCGTCATGGATTCGAAGAGCACGGCGTTCAGGTGGATGAAGCTGCCGTAGCCGGCGTGGCCGAAGAGAACTTCTTTGGGGCGTTTTTGTGCCAGCGTGATGAGTTCCTTCACCGAGCGTACCGGCATCGAGGGATGCACGGTCAGCACGGCGACGAGCCTCGAGAGCGGGGTTATGCCCGCGAAGTCGACCAGCGCGTCGTACGGCAACTTCCTGTACAGATGCGCGTTGGAAACGTGCGACCCGACGGTTTGTATGAGCAACGTGTAACCGTCCGGCGGGCTTTTCGCCACGACCGCCGAGCCGGTCGTGCCGCCTGCGCCCGAGCGGTTTTCGATGACGAACGACTGGCCCATCTGTTCCGAGAGCTTGGGCAAGACGATGCGTGCCACGATGTCGTTCGCGCCTCCGGGGGGGAAGGGGACGACCACGCGCACAGGCTTGACGGGATAGGCCTGTCCTGGGCTTGTCGAAGTGGTCTGCGACCAGGTAACGCCCGCGGCGCACAGCATGCCGGGGACGAATGCAGCAAACACTCGAGCTGCTCTCATGCGAGTTCTCCTCCGTGCAAGTCCAGCAGCCGTGACAGCCGCCGGGGATTTCAGCCGGACGCTGTCATGATGCCGCGCTGGCGCCGTATCTCTTTTGATGAAAGTAATTCGCGCTGTAGAACTCGAGTATCAGGTCTCGATAGATCGCCGGTGGATAGCGCGGCGCGTTGCCCGGTCCCGTGCAGCTCGGGAGGCATTCGATCGCGGACGCCGGGTTCGGGCTGTAGAAAAACGCGATCGAGTAGCGCTCGGTGCCCGAATCGTTGAGGACGCCGTGCGGCGTAGAGAGAAAGCGATCGTTCGACCAGCGCTTCATCATGTTGCCGAGGTTCACGAGAAACGTCCCCGGGATCACGGGCGGCGCAAGCCACTCACCGTTCGGCAGCCGCACAGCCAGACCGGGCACGTCCTCTCGCGCGAGAATGGTGATGAACGAGTTGTCGGTGTGGGGCGCCTGCCCGAACTGCTCGTCGTCTTGCGTGTCCTGCGGCGGATAGTGGAGGAAGCGCAGGTTGATGTGCGCCTCGTTCGCGAAGTAGGGTGCGAAGTAGCCGGCCGGCATCTCGAGGGACCGCGCGAGCACGGGCAGCATCCGCTCGCCCACGCTTTCGAGAGTTTTCAGGTACCGGAGCATCGCGGCACGCATGCCTTCGTGCGCTTCGGGCCATTGATTGCGCCCGCGCAGCGGCAAGCCTGCGACGACGTCCGGATGATCGGCGCTCCGGTCGTGACTGATGAAGAAGCTCTCGTTGTAGTTGGGCCGCGTCGCCTTGTGGACGGTCGAGGCCTTCTGGATGGACTGGTTCACCGGCAGGTAGCCGATGTTGTTCTCGT
>DASRIK010000449.1:0-5403 GCA_035650035.1 Burkholderiales bacterium
CAAGCTTCTTGAAAAGCTCACCGCCGAAATGATTGAAACCGCCGATCCCGGTCGAGGCGTAGTTGATGGAGCCGGGCTTTGCTTTCGCACGCTCGACGAGCTCCCTGAGCGAGTTGAAGCCCGCGGACGGTGCGACGACGATGCAGTTCGGCGATGACCCGATGAGCGAAATGGGATCGAACGATTTCTCGACGTCGTACGGCAACGGGCGAACGGCTGCGTTCATGACGAATGACGTCGATATCATCAGCAGCGTGTATCCGTCTGCCGGCGCTCGCGCGGCAAGCTCGGCGCCGATGATCCCGTTCGCACCGGCACGATTGTCGATGACGATTTGCTCGCGCAGCCGCTCCGTAAGCTTCGCGCCGACGAAGCGGGCCAAAACGTCGTTGCTGCCGCCGGGTGGGAACGGCACGATCCAGCGTATCGGCTTCGTTGGAAAATCGCCGGCGTGGGTTTCTTCAGAGTACACAGCCCAGACCCAGGCAGCGACTAACCCGAGGGCCAGTAGTATGCGGGTCATGCGAAGCTTCATCGCAGGCCTCCTGAGGTAACCGGGAAAAAAGGCCCGGCGCGAAGCCGGGCCCCAACCAGGAGCCTAGGGAGGACTGGCTCCTGTCCGCTTGCTGTGCTCACCCACGCGTAAGACCGGGATAGCTGCCAAAACCTTACAAGCACCTCGACGGGAGGGCAGTCTTCACGACCGGCGACTCGCGAGCGCTTCGGCCGAGGGGCCCCCGACCGTCGCGGCTGAAGCCGCTACCGCAGTTCGTCGCTACGCGTAGGGGCCGAAATCCCTAAGCTGCGCTGTGCCTGGCGGTCAGCGCGGGCGTGAGGTGTGGCGCGAGGATCTGCAGGAGCTCCACGAACACCTTCGGCGTGCCCGCAACGATGCTGCCGCTCTGCATCCAGCCGTCGTTCCCCTCGAGGTCCGATACGAGCCCGCCCGCTTCGGTAATGAGGAGCGCCCCGGCCGCCATGTCCCACCGGCTGAGACCGATTTCCCAGAATCCGTCGAGACGTCCGGCCGCGACGAACGCAAGGTCCAGCGCCGCAGAGCCCGCGCGACGCACGCCCGCGCTGCCCTTCATCGCGTCGCGCAACATCGCCATGTACGTCTCGAGATGCGCGAGCTCCTTGAATGGAAACCCGGTGCCGATCAAGCCGGACTTCATGTGCTGGCGTTTGCTTACGCGTATCCGCGTCTCGTTCAGGAACGCCCCGCGTCCACGGCTCGCCGTGAATAGATCGTTACGCGCCGGATCGTAGATCACGGCCTGCGTGACGGTTCCGCGATGCTCGAGCGCGATCGATACGCAATACTGCGGAAAGCCATGCAGAAAATTGGTGGTGCCGTCGAGCGGATCGATGATCCACCGATACTCCGAGTTCCCGGACGCGCCGCTTTCCTCTGCTAGAATCGCGTGCCCCGGATACGCCTCGTGCAGCGTCGAGATGATGGCGCGCTCGGCTTCCCGATCGACCTCGGACACGAAATCGTTGGCGGCCTTCTCTCTCACCGCGACCACATCGAGGTTACGCGTTGCACGGCTGATGATGTTGCCGGCGCGGCGTGCGGCTTTCACCGCGGTGTTGAGCATGGGATGCATGAGGGAAGACATGTTTCGCGCGCGAGCCGTTTTGAAGGCGCGTCATTCTACCGCATGAGTGAGACCGACCCGCTCCGGAACGTTCGCGTGGTGCTCTGCGAGACGAGCCATCCGGGGAACATCGGTGCCGCCGCGCGTGCGATGAAGACGATGGGCCTCTACGATCTTCATCTCGTAGCGCCGCGAGCATTTCCCGACCGCCAAGCGCAGTGGCGCGCTGCGCGTGCGATGGATGTCCTCGAGCGCGCGACCGTGCACACGACGCTCGACGATGCATTGTGCGGCACTGCGTTCGTGGTGGCGTGCTCCGCGCGCACGCGCGAAATGGCGGTACCGGCGACGGGCGCTCGCGAAGCCGCGGCGCGTGCGATCGAGGTTGCGCGTACGCAGCAAACCGCGCTCGTGTTCGGCAACGAAACGTTCGGGCTCACCACCGAGCAGGTGAACAAGTGCGGCCTGCTGGCCGCGATTCCGGCCAACCCGGAGTATCCGGCTCTAAATCTCGCGGCAGCCGTCCAGGTCTTCGCGTACGAGCTGCGCCTGGCGAGCCTTGGCACGCCGGGACCGGCGCCGGAACGCGAGCTTGCGGCGCATGAAGAGGTCGAAGGTTTCTATCGCCATCTCGAAACCGTGATGGCCGATATCGGTTTCCTGGATCCCGAACACCCGAAAAAGCTCATGCCCAGACTGCGGCGACTGTTCGCGCGAGCGGGGCTCGAGCGCGAAGAAGTAAATATCCTCCGGGGCCTGCTGAAAGGCCTCTCGCGCCCCAGGCGGTAACCGGGCGCTCGTGGGCAACTGCCGAGCGCCGCGTAGTTGAGTAAAATAGTCGGTTTTCCACGGCTCAGCGCCTATGTTTGCGCGTCTGAAGGAAGAGATAACGGTCGTGTTCGAGCGCGACCCGGCGGCCCGCACGACCTGGGAAGTCGTGACCTGTTATCCCGGGTTTCACGCGATGCTCGTGCACCGCTTTTCACACCGGCTATGGAATAGCGGGCTCAAGTGGCTGGCGCGCTTCGTTTCTCACTTCGGCCGCTGGATTACCGGCATCGAGATACACCCCGGTGCGCGCATCGGGCGGCGGTTCTTCATCGATCACGGCATGGGGGTCGTGATCGGGGAGACCTCGGAGATCGGCGACGACTGCACGCTCTATCATGGCGTCACGCTCGGCGGGACCTCCTGGAACAAGGGCAAGCGCCACCCGACGCTCGGCAAAGGCGTTGTGGTGGGGGCAGGGGCGAAGATCCTGGGTCCGATCGAGATCGGCGATAGCGCGAAAATCGGCTCGAACGCGGTCGTCGTAAAAGCAGTTCCGGCCGGGGCGACGGCGATCGGCATCCCTGCGCGGATCGTCGAATCGCACGATGCGCAGGGGCGTTTCGCCGCGTACGCGGTGTCCAGGGATGCGAATGACCCGGTGGCGCAGGCGCTCCACGAGCTGATCGCCCACAGTGTCGAAACCGACCGGCGGATGGAGCACATCCTGGCCGAGTTGAAGCGTTTGGGTGTGAAACTCGAAGAGGAGCCGGCCTCGAGCTTTGATGCGAACTATCTGAACCGAATTGTTGACTAAATCTGTCGGGAAAGCGTAAAGTCGAGCGATGAGACTGCAACGTCCCGGCATAGGCAACTCCTTGAACTCAATCGGTTTTGGAGGCGGCGCATGAGACTCACGACCAAAGGACGATTCGCGGTTACGGCGATGATGGACCTCGCGCTGCGCGACAGCAGCGGACCCGTGACACTGGCTGAAATCAGCTCACGGCAGAAAATCTCCCTTTCTTATCTGGAGCAGCTTTTCGGGAAGCTCCGTCGGCACGAGCTCGTCGACAGCGTGCGCGGGCCCGGCGGAGGTTATCGGCTGGCCCGGGACACGGGGCAGATCTCGA
The DNA here is from genome assembly GCA_035650035.1 of Burkholderiales bacterium. GTDB lineage: Bacteria > Pseudomonadota > Gammaproteobacteria > Burkholderiales > SG8-41 > JAQGMV01. Next base: position 3,503 of record DASRIK010000449.1, read on the forward strand.
TCGCCGAGATCATCCTCGCGGTGGACGAGCCGATCGACGCGACGCAGTGCGGCGGCAAGGAGAACTGCCACGACGAGCAGAAATGTCTGACCCACGACCTGTGGGCGACGCTGAACGACCGCATTTTCGAGTACCTCGAAGGTGTGACGCTGCGTCAGCTCGTGGACAACCACCGCGCGCGGGAGAGTGGTGTCAACACCGTTCACGACATGCGGCCGAACACGCCGCGGGTAACGCCGGTCTCCGCCTGAGAGTTACGCGATGAGCCACGTGTACTTCGACCACAACGCGACGACGCCGCTGGACGCGCGCGTGCTCGAGGCGATGCTGCCATTTCTGCGGGAGCATTACGGCAACGCGTCGAGCCGGCACGAGCTCGGCACGCAGGCGCGCAAGGCCGTCAATGCCGCCCGCGAACAAGTCGCGGCGCTCGTGCACGTGCAACCCTCGCAGCTGGTTTTCGTGTCTGGTGGGACCGAGGCGAACAACCTCTTTATCAAGGGCGCGGCCGGGTACCTGAAGCCGTCGCAGATTGCAGTGAGCGCGATAGAGCATCCGTGCGTGGCAAAACCCGCGCAGGAGCTCGTGCGCGCCGGATGGAAACTGCGGAAGCTTGCGGTGAACCGGGATGGGCAGATCGACATCGACGATGTCGGCGCTGCTCTGAAAGAGCCGACCGGCATCGTGTCGGTCATGCTGGCGAACAACGAAACGGGCGTGATTCAGGACGTCGCTGCGGTGGCCGAGCGGGCGCGAGCCGCGCGCGCATGGATGCACACCGATGCGGTGCAGGCGCTCGGGAAGATCGACGTCGATTTCCCCGCGATGAATGTACACGCGATGACCATCTCCGCGCACAAGATCTACGGTCCGAAAGGCGTGGGCGCGCTGGTGATGGATAAGCGGATCGAATTGAAGCCTCTGATCGCGGGCGGTGGACACGAGCAGGGCATGCGCTCGGGCACCGAAAACGTTCCGGCGATCGTAGGGTTCGGTGCCGCTGCCGAGCTCGCTCTCGCGCGTCGCGAAGAGCTGGCAGAGCGCATGGGTCGCTTGCGGCAGGGGTTGGAAGCGGCCTTGCACCGTTTAGGGGCTGTCATTTTCGGCGAAGGGGCCCCGCGCATTTCGAACACGACGTATTTCGCGTTCCCGCACATCGACGGCGAGACGCTGGTCGTGGAGCTGGACAAGCTCGGCTATGCGGTGGCGGCCGGCGCAGCGTGCTCCAGTGCAAGCACGGAACCATCGGCGACGCTGCTCGCGATGGCCGTGGAGCCGGAGCTCGCGCGCGGCGCGGTGCGTCTCTCGCTTGGGGCGGACAACACGGCCGCGCACGTGGAGGGTTTTTTGCAGACGGTACAGGCATTGGTGAAAAGATTGAGGGGCATGACCGCGATGGCGGTCTGACGGAAAGATGGCTATACAACTCACTGAAAGTGCGGCAAAACAGATTCAGACGCAGCTCGCGAAGCGCGGACGCGGGCTCGGACTGCGCGTGGGCGTGAAGAAAGTCGGTTGCTCCGGCTTTGCTTATACCTACGACTACGCCGACGAAGTACGCGCGGACGACGAGCTATTCGAGTCGTTCGGGACGAAAGTCGTCGTCGACCGCAAAAGCCTCGATTTCCTGACGGGCTCGACGCTCGATTTCGTGAGAGAGGGCTTGAAGCAGGCGTTCAAATTCGTAAATCCGAACGTCGACGCGACGTGCGGGTGCGGCGAAAGTTTCAGCGTCAAGACATCATGAGCAGCGTCCTGGAGCAACTGGTCAACAAGCCTTACGAGCACGGTTTCCGCACGGAAATCGAAGCCGAGACCGCGCCCAAAGGTTTGAGCGAAGACACGATCCGGCTCATCTCGTCGAAAAAGAACGAGCCCGAGTGGCTGCTCGAATTCAGGCT
>DASRIK010000450.1:0-10022 GCA_035650035.1 Burkholderiales bacterium
GCGGCCCTTCGGAACGCGCACGTCATCGAAGAAGATCTCGGCGTTGTCGCCGACGCGTCGCCCCATCTTCGACAACGGCCGGCGCACGAGGCCCGGTGAACTGCCCTCGACGAGAAAGGGTTTGACGCCGTCGTTCGTCTGCGCCATGACGACGAGAAGCTTCGCGAGATAGCCGACGGTCTGGAAGTTCTTCGCGCCATTGATGATCCACGAGCCGTCGGGCTGCTCGACGGCGCGAGTCTTCAGGCGCACGTTTTCCGGCGTCTCGGTAAAGTAATCGAAGCCCACGTCGGTATCGGGTTCGTGTACCGCGACCGTTGTGAAATAGAGATCGTCGTCAACAAACCTGGGGATGAAGTACGCCCGCTGCTCCGGAGTCATGCGCAGCTCGAACCAGTCGCGCGCGCGGCGCGCCGTGAGCATGAAGTAATAGGCGGTGCCGAGCTCGCCCGCAGCCAGTTCCTCGGCGACGAGACACGACGTGAGGTGATCCGACATGCCCGACCCGCCGTTCTCTTCGGAGAGGACGAATGTCCGGAACCCGAGTTGCGAGCCTTTCTTCAGGAGATCCCACGGGACGCGCTTTTCCCACTCGGGCTCGCGGTCGAGTGCCATGGCGTCGGGCTTGATCTCCTCCTGGGCAAATTTACGCGCCAGATCCCGAAACTCGCGTTGCTCTTCGGACAAGCGGATGTCGAACATATTCTCTCCCTTTCGGCGTTATCGATCCCCCGCCTCAGGTTAGCATAGGAGGCGGTCGCAGATTCCGGAGCCAACCGGAACGCGCTCGTCGCACACCTTCGCATGAGGAGAATCGCATGAACAGGATTCGGTTGTCAGGCGCCTGGGTCGGTCTCGTGATGTTCGCATGCGGCACGGCGTGGGGGCAGCCCGCGTCGACAAGCCCAGGACAGGCATATCCGATGAAGCCCGTGCGCGTTGTCATCGTGTTCCCGCCCGGAGGCGCAACGGATGTGGTCGGGCGCCTCGCGTTCCAGAAAGTCGGCGAGCAGGTCGGGCAGCAGTTCGTGATCGATAACCGCGTTGGCGCCGGCGGCACGATCGGTGCCGCGTTCGTGGCCAAGAGTCCGGCTGACGGCTACACGCTGATGGTGTATTCCACGACGCTGCTTGCGAACGCGCACCTTTACAGGAAGCTGCCGTATGACTCGCTCAGGGATTTCATCGGGATCACACCGGTTGCGCGGCTTGTGAACGCGCTCGTCGTGCATCCTTCGATGCCGGTGCGCTCGGTCAAGGATCTCATCGCGCTCGCCAAAGCGCGGCCCGGCGAGATCAGTTACGGCTCGGCCGGGGTCGGGGCGCTGCAGCATCTCTCGACGAGCCTGTTATCGAACATGGCCGGCATCAACATCGTCCACGTACCGTACAAGGGCGGCGGTCCGGCCGCGGTCGCAGTTGCAGCCGGCGAGATCCAGATGCTGCTCACGCCGGCGTCCGAAGTCGTGCCGCACATCCAGTCGCGTCGCGTGCGGCCGATCGCGGTGTCGTCGAGCACTCGAATCACACAGTTCCCGGACCTCCCCGCGATCGCAGAGACCCTGCCCGGCTACGAATTCAGCTCGTGGATGGGCACGTTCGCGCCGGCCGGCACTCCGCCCGCGATCGTCGAGAAGCTCAATGCGGAGCTCAGGAAAGCCGTGGCCGATCCGACCGTCGCATCCAATCTTTCATCGCTGACGCTCGATCCCATGTACATGACACCCGAGGAATTCGCGAAAGAAATGAAAGTCCAGTACGACAAGTACGGACACGTGGTGAAACTTTCAGGCGCCCGCCTGGACTGACAAAGAGGAGCTCATGAAACACGATTTGAAAACGATCGGCTGCATTGCGGCGACGGCGGTCATGTTTGCCGCAGGCTCGGCGCTGGCCGCAGAGAAGGCAGGCGCACGCTCCGCTGAGGTCTATCCCAACAAACCGGGGCGGCTGATTCTTCCATTCGGCCCCGGTGGCTCGACGGACGTTATCGGCCGCATTTTCGCGCAACGGTTCAGCGAAGTCTGGGGACAGACACTCGTCGTCGACAATCGCGCCGGCGCAGCCGGCATCATCGGCACCGAGCTTGCGGCGAGGGCGCCGACCGACGGCCACACGATTCTCACCTACGGCATCAACCAGGCGATTACGGCCGGGCTCCACAGCAAGCTGCCGTACGATCATCTTCGCGACTTCACGCTCATATCGCTTTACGCCGCGATGCCGAACATCCTCTGCGTCACGCCGTCGCTGCCAGCCGCGAACGTAAGTGAGTTCGTCAAGCTCGCTAAAGCGAATCCCGGCAAGTTCAAGTACGCGTCTTCCGGGATCGGCGCTTCGCCTCATCTCACGATGGAGTTGTTCAAATCCGTTGCCGGCATCGACATGGTGCACATCCCCTACAAGAACTCGGCACAGGGCTACACGGACACCATCTCGGGCCAGATCCAGTCGTTCTTCTTCAATCTTCCCGGGCCGCTGCCGCACATCAAGACCGGCCGCCTGCGCGCGATTGCCGTCACCTCCGCCAAGCGCGCCGAGCAGGTTCCGGAAATACCGACGATCATGGAATCGGGAATACCGGACTTCGAAGTGACGGTGTGGCAGGGCTACGCGCTGCCGAAAGGCACGCCGCAAAAATACGTTGCCGCGATCCATGCGGCGATGATGAAAGCGCTCGAGTCAGCGGATCTGCGCCAGCGCTTCTTCGACGCCGGCGTGGCCGCCGCACCCACGACACCCGAACAGTTCCGGAAGTTCGTGGAACTGGAGACGGCGAAGTGGAAGAAGGCGATCGCGATCTCGGGAGCGAAACCGGAGTAGCTATTGTTTCCGCAGCAGGCGCAGGCCGACCAGCAGCGCCGGGATCCCGCAAACGACAAAGCCGATTCCGTAACTGCCGGTCCAGTCGAGAAGACCCGAGTATATGAGCGGCATCGCAAGCGCGCCCACCTGCCCGAACGAAAGCACGCCGCCGGTCACGCCGCCGCGCATGCCTTCCGGCGCCGCGCGCGCAGTCTCCGCGAGCAGTATTCCATGCCACGAGAGGGCGGTGGCGCTCAGCGCGCATGAGACGAGTCCGACGAGGATCGTGGGCCATCCGGGTCCGCACAGTGCGAGCAGCGCGACACTCACCGCCATGCCGAGCGCAAGGCCGGCCATCATCACGCGCGGTGTGACGTAGCTGCTGCCGAGCCAGCCCCAGACGATGCGGCCCGGCACCGCAACCGCGACCGCCACCGAAAAAAGAAACCCGGCCGCGATCGGCGTGTAGCCGATCGTCGTCAGGTAAACGACGAAGTACGCGGTGATCGTCGCCTGCATGCCGTTGAACGCGAGACACGCGAACGACAGCGCACGCAGATCTCGCGTCGCGAGCACCGCGCTCAACGTCGCCTTGAAATCCGACATCCGGAATGTGCGCGTCGGGTCGCGATCCGTATCGAAAATCCTGCGCAGCGGCTGCAGCATCACCGCGAACACCGCACAGGCGGCCGCCGAGAGCAGCATCGTGAAGCGCCAGTCCTTCCACTCGGTCAGAAGCGGTCCGAACGCCCCGGCGACCAGCATCCCCGCCGGCACGGCGGTCTGTTTGATCGAAAACACGAGCGGCATGTAGCGCAGGGACGAAACGCGGCTCAACAGATGCGAGCTTGCGGGTGTGGACACCGCCCCACCGGCACCCGTGATGATCGCGGAGAGCACGAGCGCGACGGGCGTTCCGAGCGCCGCCAGGGCCGTGCCACCCGCCAGCATGACGAGGGACATCTGGCTCATGCGGAGCGCACCATGCCGCACGATGAAGCTCCCGCACCCGAGCTGCGCCACGAGAGAGGCCGCCGCGGTGATACCGAAGAAGATACCGACCCAGGCGGCATCGATGCGCAGATCGGAGATGATCGCGGGCGCGATGACAGCGGGCAGCGCCCGGCCGAGCGCGACGAACGTCTGCTGCAGGAACATGGCACCGAGGGCGAGCAGAAGCTGGTTCACAACATGAGTGGGCCAGGTCCGCTTTTACGAATTTCGATGATGCGAACTGACCCCAATTTCACAGCTCGTGCAGGTGCGACACCGTGTGTTCTTCGGCCGTGACGAATTCGAGGAAAGCCGCCCTGCCGTCCTCCGTCGCTTCGCGGGCGCGACCGAATGCAGCTTTGATGTCTCCCGGATTCTCGACGCGCTCGGACCAACCGCCCATCGCTCTGGCCATGTCCGAGTAGTTGCCGCGCAGATCGCGCGTGCGGAACAGATCGTGAGACGTTTTCATGTGGCGCGTCTCCACAGCCATGCTGCTGTTGTTCAGCACCACCGTGAGTATCGGGATGCCGGAGCGCACGGCCGTCTCGAAGTCGAGTCCGGTCATGCCGAACGCGGCGTCCCCCATGAAGTTCACGCAGAATTTGTCCGGCGCCGCGAGCTTCGCGCCCATGATGAGGCCGAGACCCGTGCCGAGCTGGTGCGACTTGCCCCAGCCGATATAAGACCGCGGACCGCCGGCGCGGTATGTGGGGCACATCTGATACCGCGGACTGCCTGAGTCATGCGTGACGATGGCAGTGTCCGGATCGACGACTTCCATGAAATCGGTGATGACGCGATAGGGATTGATCGGCGCGTCGTTCGACTTCATCTTCGGCGACCACTGCTCGAGCCAGGCGGCGCGCTTCTGCGCGATCTCCGCACGCACCGCGGTACCGTCCCGCGGCCTGCCGTTCAGCAGATCGCGGCATGCCTCGATGAACTGGCGCAGCACGAGCTTCGCATCGCCGAGGATCGGGTGATCGGCGTAATACGCCTTGTTGTGATCGATCGAATCGGCGGTGTTGTGGATGATGACTTTGCGGCCCGGAATGTTCGCGCACATGTTGTGCCTGGAAAGCGACGAGCCGACGGCGAACACGAGATCGGCTTCCTTGAGGAAGTGAAACGCCGCCCCATTCATCGCGGCTTCCGCACTGCCCAACGCGAGCGCATGTCGCTCGGGAAAAGCGCTTTTGCCTGCGAGCGTGGAATACACGGGTATCTGAAGGAGTTCGGCGAGCTCCACCAACTCGTTCGTCGCATCGGCGTAGAGCACGCCCTGCCCTGCCTGAATCACGGGACGCTTGGCCGTAACGAGCGCTTTCGCAGCATTCGACACGTCGTCCGGATTTCCCTGGGCCTTCGCGATTTTCACGGGACGATAGTTGTCGACGACCGAAGGATCGACTTCCGCGTTCCCCACGTCGACCGGCACTTCCACGAGCGCAGGCCCCGGCCGCCCGGAGCGCATCTGCGCGAACGCACGGCGAAGCGTGTCACCGACGCGCCTGGGCTGATTGATCTGTTCCGCGAACTTGGTGACGGACTCGTACGAACGAATCGACGAGAAGTTGGGGAACACGCGATCGCGTTCGAGCGGATGCCCGAGCGGCAGCAGCAGCATCGGCACGGCATCGGAAAATGCAGTAGTCACGCCCGCATACGCGTTTTCCGCACCAGGGCCGTACTGCATGGCGAACGCACCCGGCGGGTTTCCGTTCTTTACGCGCGTCCAGCCGTCCGCGATGCCCACGCCGACGCGCTCCTGCCGGCAGATGACCGGCTTGATGCCCGCTGCCGCGGCGGCTTCGATCACCGGCGTCGTCGGAAAGGACGGCAGCATGTGGATGCCTTCCTTCTTGAGTATCTCTGCAATCGCGTCGATGGTTCGCATGTTGGTCTCGTCGGGGTGAGATTACATTCTACTGTGCGATCCGTTCAGTCGTTCCACATCCGCCTCGCCTGATACGATCGCGCTTTTACGGCGCCCGGAGAGCGTGAATGAGCAAGCCCGTCTGTGTGGTCTGGATGAACGAATCGAAAGTCTACGAGCAGGCGCTCGCACGCACGGGCCTCATCGATCGTGTCGAGCTGCATACGCTCAAAGCGGATCAGACGCTTCCGGAGGATCTGGCAGCGCGTACCGAAATCCTGATGGGCCAAAGGCCCGGCGGTTATCTGAAGGGCATGCCCCGACTGCGCTGGATTCAGGCGATGACAGCCGGCGTCGATCCGTGGCTCGCGAGCCGCGACCTCAACAAGGACGTGACCCTTTGCTGCGCTCGCGGCACGCACCGCATATCCATGGCCGAGAACATCCTCGGCGCGATCTTTCACGTGACGAAGCCCTACATGGCGATCGCGCTCGATCAGCGGGAGAGCCGCTGGACGAAACGCATGTCGGTGCCGCTCGCCGGCAAGACACTGGGCATATTGGGGCTCGGCGCGGTGGGACAGGAGGTCGCGCGCAAGGCGAGCGCGCTCGAGATGCGCGTCATCGGGACGAAGCGCACGGCAGGGCCGCTCCAGCATGTCGAAAAAGTCTATGCGCCGGAAGAGACCCACGAAGTGCTCGGAACATCGGATTTCGTGGTGCTGCTCCTTCCTTCCACACCCGATACCGAGAACCTCATCAATGCGGAACGTCTTCGCGCGATGAAGCCGAGCGCGTGGCTCCTCAATTTCGCGCGCGGCGCGCTCATCGTCGATGCGGACCTCATTGCCGCCGTGCAGTCGAAGACGATCGCCGGCGCGGTGCTCGACGTGTTCCGTCAGGAACCTCTACCCGCGACACATCCCTTCTGGAAGACAGAGGGGATACTCGTGCTGCCGCATCTCGGCGGCGGGCATCCAGAGCGTCAGATGCGCGTGGCCGAGCGATTCGCCGAAAACGTGCAGCGGTTTCTCTCCGGCGAGCCTCTGAATGCCGTGGTGGACCGGGCGCGAGGCTACTGATAATCCACAGGATAATTCGGCGCTTACGGCCCATATGCGCATCGCATACGCGCCCTCTGCCGACTCGATCCCCACGAAGCAATCGACAACTGAACGCACGGCGGAGTAAATTGAGTCTGCACATGGCAATGCGCAGTCGACCTGAGGATCCTTTTTACAGGAGTCACGAGCATGAGCGCGCTGACAAAGCAGGAGCTGACCGGATTGGATCGCATCATCGAGGCGCGCAGACCGCTGAGCCACCAGATGAGCGACGTCAACAATCTGCAATCGAGCTTTGTGACCCCGAGCGGCAATTCCAGCATATTGCAGTTCGAGCATCTCGGATTGACGGGGGGCGAGGGACTGTCAGTCGACGAGCTCGCGCAGCTGCGGGGCCGATCGTTCGAATAACCACCGTCCTCAACGATGTCGCTCGCCGCAACTCTGCTATGCGGGTTCGTGGTGATGTGGTTGATGGTCACTGCGTTTTCGCACATTCCGCCATTTCAGTTCTGGGTTAGTCGGTTCGACCAGTTCCATCTCATTCCGCGCTGGAATTTCTTTGCGCCGAATCCCGGCGATAAGGACTATCACCTGGTCGTGCGTCACCGGTGCCTGGACGGTCGACTGACCGAGTGGCAGAACGTACCTCTTTACGTTCCACGGCCGAAGTTGGCGTGCTTATGGCATCCGCAAAAACGCGCCGCCAAAGTGTTGAACGATGCGGTGCAATCGATACGCTTTCTGTACAGACATGAAGGCGTGTCGGACTCCGGTTTGCCGTTTTCTTTGCCTTACTTGTTGTTGTTGAGAACGGTTTGCCGACTTGCGCCCCCTGCGGACGATGCCACCGAGCTGCAGTTCGCGATCATCGAATCGACCGGCCATGACGAAACGCGCGCGCTGACGTGCGCGTTTCTTTCCAGCTACCACCGACGCTGATGCATGAGCGTGTCGATGGACATCGCCACGTGTCAGCTCATCACGAAGTTTCTGCTCGCGGTATGGTCCCTTGTTTCCGCTGCGGAATGGGCCGCTAATCTCGCATTGTTTCGTCCCGACGGCCTGCTCTCGTGGGACGTACTGAAACTGCGGCGGCGCCTGTCGCGCCCAGAAGGCACTCACACCGTTCTTTATTCCCACCGAGCTTTTCTGGCAGTGATTTCCGGCCGCGCGCTCGCCGGGGCAGCGCTGTTGGCGCCTTCAGCCAATGCGTGGGATTTCGCTTGTGCCGGTTTCATATTCGCCTCGTGCCTGTACGTTTCGCGCCGGTCGGTCTTCGGTAGCGATGGGTCGGATCAGATGGGGATGGTCATATCGCTGGGCGTAGCCATCATGTCGGCCGGGATTGCGTTCGGCGATCGTAACCTCGCCTTCGTCGGCGTCTTTGCAATCGCCGGACAGGCGACACTTGCGTATTTCGTGGCCGGCGCTGCCAAGCTCGTGTCGCCTACCTGGCGTGGAGGTCACGCGATGGCGAGAGTCATGAGCACCCGCACTTTCGGTCATCCGCTGGCTGCGCGAATTGCAGCGGGCAAGCCCCGGCTCAGCCACGTCCTCTGCTGGTTCGTGATCGTGACCGAAATGCTGTTTCCCCTCGTTTTTATCGTGCCGCCGACGGTGGCGATCGTCGCTCTGGCCTGTTACGCGATATTTCATTTTGCGAACGCCTATTTCATGGGCCTGAACGCTTTCGTGTGGCCATTCCTCGCGACGTACCCGTCAGTGATGCTCATGAACGCGACTGTTCGTTCGGTGCTGGGCTGGCAATGAGCGCGGCCGTCATCGATGCGGTGCCGGACCGCCTCACCATCATCTATGACGGTGAATGCCCGTTTTGCGGCGCTTACGCCAAGCTCTATGCGATTCGCGCGAACGCAGGCGACATCGAGATGATCAATGCGCGCGACGATCCCGCGCTGGTGACGGAACTACGTTCCAAAGGCATGGAGATCAACGACGGCATGGTGGTCATGTGGCGTGGAGAGACCTATTGGGGCGCGTACGCGATGCATATACTATCGGTTCTCGGTGCCGAGTCGGGCTTCTTTGGCATGGCGAACCGCCTGTTGTTCGGCCGGAGGACGGTCGCGCGATTCACGTATCCGATACTGACTGGATTCAGACGACTCACCCTTGCGACGCTCGGCCGCAAGATGATTTCCTAGTTCATGAAACCCATCCTCATGACCAGCGCCGCCGGCCGCATCACAAGTAAAAGAGGGAGCACGTAGATGAAAGCAATCGTATGCAAGGCTTGGGGACCTCCCGAGTCGCTGGTGCTGGAGGAGCGTCCCCCGCTCGAAGCCGGGCGCGGCCAGGTTGTCGTAAGCGTGAAGGCGGCGAACGTCAAATTCGCCGACACGCTCATCATCGAAAACAAATATCAGACCAAGCCCGAGCTTCCTTTCATCCCCGGCGGCGAGGTCGCGGGCGTCGTGAAAGCGATCGGCGCGGGCGTGGAAGGCTGGAAGATCGGCGATCGGGTGAGCGGTCAGGCAACTTCGGGCGGCTATGCCGAAGAAGCGCTCGTCGAGGCGGACCGCTTGCTGAAGATTCCCGAGTCGGTGGATTACGCGAGCGCCGCCGGCGTAGCGTCCACCTATGGCACGTCCTATTACGCGCTCATCGATCGTGGTCAACTGCGCGCGGGCGAGACATTGCTGGTGCTGGGGGCCTCCGGAGGCGTAGGCCTCGCCGCAGTCGAGATCGGAAAGGTGCTCGGCGCTCGTGTGATTGCGTGCGCTTCGACCGAGGAGAAGCTCTCGGTGTGCCGCAAGCAGGGAGCCGACGAAACGATCAATTACGTCACCGAGGACATGCGTGCGCGCGTGAAGGAGATCACCAAAGGCAAAGGGGTCGACGTCGTTTACGACCCGGTTGGCGGCCCTTACTCGGAGCTCGCGCTGCGAGACATGGCGTGGGGCGGACGGTTTCTCGTCGTCGGCTTTGCGGCCGGTGACATACCCCGGATTCCACTCAACCTCCCGCTCATCAAAGGCTGCAGCATCGTCGGGGTGTGGATAGGCGCGTTCGCCAAACGCGATCCGGCGCAACATCGCGCCAACGCGCTCGAGCTCTGGAAGTGGTTCGCGGAAGGAAAGATCAAGCCGCACGTTTCGGCGACGCTTCCGCTCGAAAGAGCCGCGGATGCGCTCAACGCGCTGGCCGGACGCAAAGTGGCGGGCAAGGTGGTGTTGACGACATGAAAACGATCCTCATGACCGGCGCCGCCGGCCGCATCGGCACGTTCCTGCGGCGCGAGCTGGCCGGCAAGTATG
>DASRIK010000451.1:0-2013 GCA_035650035.1 Burkholderiales bacterium
CTCACCAGCGTTCCTTCACCGCTGGGGAACGAAGTCATACTTGCCGACCCCCTGTACTAGCAGAAAGCGACACGGTTCCCCGCTGCTGTTCGATACTTGGTGAATCGTTCCTGGGCGTACGTCAGCCGACTGGCCGACAGCCAACTCATGGCGCGCCGAGGGGTCCCGCGTCTCAACCACGACCTTGCCCGCGAGCGCGTAATAGTAATCGTGCACCTCGCTGTGGTGATGCCACGGAATGGCTTCGCCCGGGTCGAGGGTGTACTCGCGTACGAGCACATCAGACCCGCGCGCTATGACATGGATGTGCCGGACTTTGTAGGGCGCGGCAACTGCTTCCTTCATCGTCTCCTCCGCTCATTCGGCCTTGATGTCGGCATCCCGCACGATTTTGCGGAACTTGGCGACCTCGGCGCGCACATGCGCATCGAACGCCTCGGGTGTCGTCGGCGCCGGATCGGCCCCGAGAGCGAGCAGCCGTTGTTTTACGTCCGGTAGCTCCACGATGCGTGCAACCTCGCCGCTCAGTTTCGCGAGCACCGGTTTCGCGGTCTTCGCCGGCGCTAGGATGCCAAACCATGGGTCGAAAACATAGCTAGCCAATCCGGCTTCCGCGACGGTGGGCAACTCGGGCAACACGGCCGAGCGCCTGCCCGTGGAAGCTGCCAGCGCAAGCAGCTTGCCTTCTCGCGCCAGCGGCAGGACGTTAACCAACGGGGAAAAATTGAAGTGGATGTTGCCCGAGACCACGGCTGTGATTGCTTCGGGGATGCCTTTATAGGGCACGTGCACCACGTCAATGCCGGCGAGCGTCTTGAAAAGCTCACCCGCCAGATGATTGGCACTGCCAACGCCCGGGGACGAGAAATTCAGCCGACCTGGCTTCGACTTGGCGAGTGCGATGAGCTCGTTCACGCTGCGAGCGCCAAGCGTTGGGGATACGACAAGGATGCTCGGCACGTTCGCGATCCGGCTGACGCCGGCGAAGTCGTTCAGTGCGTCGTACGGTAGCTTGGCATACATCGCCGCACTAGCGGCATGCCCTGCCGAAACAACTAGTAGCGTGTAACCGTCCGGCGCCGCGGTCGCCACTGCGTTCGACGCGCCCACACCGCCGGCTCCCGGGCGATTGTCGACGACGACCGGCTGGCCCCAAGCTTCATTTAGCTTCTGGCCGACCGTACGCGCGAGGATATCGGTCGTGCTGCCAGCGGAAAATCCCACCACTATGCGGATGGGCTTGTTCGGATAATCCTGCGCCTCGCCGCTGCCGGCAGCGAGCGTGAGCGCGAGCAGCGTTAGTGCACGTTTCATGTCGGCTCCTTCCCGTGCAAATTCTGCAGCGAGGCCAATGCAGAACGGAATAGCTCAATGCGCAATACCCCTATAAGATCTTTCTTATGTCGCTGCCGGATGGCGATTGGGAACGCCGCATCGGTCGCTTCCTGAGGCTGCGCGATCTGCACGTCCTTTCGGTGGTTGTGCAGCTTGGCAGCATGGCGAAGGCCGCGTTGTACTTATCAGTCACCCAGCCGGCCATCTCGCAAGCGATCGTCGACCTGGAGCACGCTGTGGGGGTTCGCCTGCTCGATCGCGGACCGCGCGGCGTCCAGCCAACGACCTACGGGGAGATACTGCTCAAGCGAGCGACGGAGGCGTTCGACGCCCTTCAGCAAGGCATGCGGGATATCCGCTATTTGAAGGATCCCGGCCTCGGGGAAGTGCGCGTCGGCGCCGATATGTCCTTCATCGCTGGCGGATTCCTGTTCTCGATTATCGAGCAGGTCGCGACGCGTCATCCACGCGTGACGATGCACATCGTCGAGACCACCACTGCGCGCGCCGCGCCGGAGTTTCGCGAACTGCGGGAGCGCAATGTCGACCTGATGCTCGGCAGGCTCCCCGGTCCGCTGACGGCCGAGGACCTGGAGATCGAGCCGCTCTTCGACGAATTGATCGTGGTCGCGGCCAGCGCGCACAGCGCGTGGGCCCGGCGCGAGCGTATCGATCTTG
>DASRIK010000452.1:0-4792 GCA_035650035.1 Burkholderiales bacterium
GCGCGATCGACGATCCGGAATGCGAGGCGTGTCAGTAGGGGCAAAACGTAAGCGCTTGCTTACCGCAGATGGCGCGGAACTGAAAACGTCGGGATAGCAGGGATCAACAAGGAGAAAAGGATGCTGCAGTTCGAAGAACAATCGGGGATGAGCTCGGTCGTGCACGGAATGCCGCCGGGCGCCCCCGCCCTTGCCGCGGAGCCCGTGACGCCGGCGGAGGACGCAGGCTTTCGTCGGGTGAACGTCGCCGACAAGCGCGTCATCAACGGCCAGACGGACGTGAATCAGCTCGTGCCGTTCAAGTACAAGTGGGCCTGGGAGAAATATCTCGCAGCGTGCGCCAATCACTGGATGCCGCAGGAAATCCAGATGAGCCGCGACATCGCCCTCTGGAAGGACCCGAACGGTCTGACGGAGGACGAGCGCCGCGTCGTCAAGCGCAATCTGGGGTTCTTCGTAACGGCCGATTCGCTCGCGGCGAATAACATCGTGCTTGGGACGTACCGCCACATCACCGCTCCCGAGTGCCGTCAGTACCTTCTCCGTCAGGCGTTCGAAGAGGCGATCCACACTCACGCCTATCAGTACATCGTGGAAAGCCTGCAGCTGGACGAGGGCGAAGTGTTCAACGCCTATCACGAAATCCCTTCGATCCGGGCAAAGGACGAGTTCCTGATCCCGTTCATCGACACGCTGACGGACCCGGCGTTCAAGACCGGCACGCTGGAGAACGACCAGCGGCTGCTGAAGAGCCTGATCGTTTTCGCGTGCATCATGGAAGGACTCTTCTTCTATGTCGGATTCACCCAGATCCTGGCGCTGGGCCGTCAGAACAAAATGACCGGCGCGGCGGAGCAGTATCAATACATCCTGCGGGACGAGTCGATGCACTGCAATTTCGGCATCGATCTCATCAACCAGATCAAGCTCGAGAATCCGCGGCTCTGGACGCCCGAGTTTCGCGACGAGATCCGGACGCTCATGGTGAAAGCCGTCGAGCTCGAATACAAGTACGCGGAGGACACGATGCCGCGCGGTGTGCTCGGCCTGAACGCGGCGATGTTCAAGGAATACCTCCGCTACATCGCGAATCGCCGGTGCCAGCAGATCGGTCTCGACGCGCTCTTCGAAGGGGCTACGAACCCGTTCCCCTGGATGGCGGAGATGATCGACCTCAAGAAAGAAAAGAATTTCTTCGAAACTCGCGTGACCGAGTACCAAACCGGTGGCGCGCTCAGCTGGGATTGATATCGACGCTCCATCCGAAGAGGAGAGTATCGCTTGGCTTACAGTCTCAAGTATCGACGTTACCGAAGCCGCCGTCCCAGCAGGCATGCCGTGACCGAGGTGCGCGCGGAGCGCAACTACACGCTATGGCTGCGCTTCGACGACGGCTTGGAAGGACACGTCTATCTGGGCGATCTCGTCGACACGCCGGTGTTCGGCACGCTTTCGGATGAGGAGAAATTCAGGCGTGCCGAGATAGACCCCGTGTCGAATGCGGTGACGTGGGAAGGCGAGATCACCCTCGATCCGGATGCGTTGTATCGAGACGTCGTGAGCCAGGCGCAGGCTGCGCTTCATTGACCCCATCGTGCGTGAGAGGAGCTCGAGCATGGCCAAAAGAAAGAAAGCTGGCACGGGAAAGGCCGCAAAGCGGCGACCGGCAACGAAATCAGGCAAGAAAAAGAAGCTGACGCGCCCGCCGGCCGGCAAAGCCGCCGGGCGCAAGTCGGCCGCGAAAACACGCGCGCGTACCAGCAGGAAGACGGCGAAAACGTCGACCAAGGCGAAACGCGCGGCGAAGGGAGCGGCGAGGACCGGACGGTCGGGCAAAAAAAAGCCGACTGAAAAGTCGGCTAAGAAAAAAGCAGCCAAGAAAAAGCCCGCTGCCCCTGGCAGGCGTTCGACACTGAAGGCTCTGGCCCGATCGACCACCGCGCCCCCCGTACCGGAAACACCCAGACCGATCGTCATCCCTGGCGCGTGGCCGTTTCCCGTAGGACCCAGAGCCTAGTCAGCGCCGCCGAAGGTTCGGCGGCTTTCGCCGCCTCACCACCGGCTGGATTTCGCCGGAGGAACAGCAGGCCGCCAACGATACAGAATCCGGCGCCCACCGGCAAGGCGAACGCTGTATTGCGCCGCAGCAAAATCCCCAAATTCAGCTGGTTCAGAGACTTACCGCAACGCAGCAAATATGATTTCGGCATGTCCGAAATCGCGCGATTAGGGCTTGCAAAATTCAGCGGTTAAGCGTAGGGACCGCGGCGTTCTTGCGTGCACTTACACCACGTGACTTTGCGGAGCGATCCCGCCCTGCGTGACGAAAAAATTTATCGTCCGCCAGCGCGAGCTTTCCGCACTTTCGCGAATGCCCGTAGCGTTTCATCGACGTCGGTCTCGGTGATATGTCGATGCGTAACGAAACGCAGCGCGTGTGCGGCACACGGACTGACGAGCACGCCGTGGTCCTTCAGTTCTGCGGACCAGCGGGCGGCGTCTTTGCCCGAATCCGGAAGCTCGACTCTCACGATGTTTGTTTCCACAGCGGCAGGCGAAACGAGCCCATCGTCGAGCTTGTGCAGACCTTCAGCCAGCCGCTTTGCGGTGGAATGATCTTCGACGAGCCGCGCGACCATCGTTTCGAGCGCGACGATCCCGGCAGCCGCGAGCGGCCCGGCCTGCCGCATGTTCCCGCCGATCATCCGCCGGAACGTTCGCGCGCGCTCGATGAAGTCTTTGCGGCCACACAATACCGATCCGATCGGTGCGGACAAACCTTTCGAGATGCACAAGCCTATCGAGTCGCCGAAGCGGGCGATGGCCGACGCATCGACCGCCAGTGCCGTCGCCGCATTGAACACGCGCGCGCCGTCGATGTGCACGGCCACGCGCTGCTCCGCTGCCATTGCATGAACCGCTTGCATGTGCGCGAGCGCCAGCACGGCCCCCCCGGCGCCGTTATGCGTCGTTTCCATGCAGACAAGCTGGGTGCGCGCGGCTCGGGAACCCGCGGGTTGAAGCACTTCCCGCAGGAGATCGAGGTTCATCGCGCCACGGTCGCCCCGTATCCCTTTGTAGAACGCACCGGCGATTGCGGCGATACCGCCGAGCTCGGAATTCAGGATGTGTGCGCCTTCCTCGAGCACCACTTCACCGCCGCGATGTGTGTGGGCGAGCACGGCGACGAGGTTCGCCATCGTGCCACTCGGCACGAACACCGCCGCTTCCTTACCCATGCGCTCGGCGGCCATGGCTTCGAGACGGCGGACGGTAGCATCGCCATCCCGAGAATCGTCACCGAATGTCGCGCTGCGCATGGCGTCCAGCATGGCCTCGGTCGGGCGCGTAACGGTATCACTGCGTAGATCGATCATCAGCAGAGACTAACCGATCGAAGGACTTGCGCGTAAGTAGCCCGCCGGCGGGCAAATGCGGGCATTCCCGAGTGTTTCATGCCGGGGTGCGTCGGACGCTGTCGACGCTCAAGTCAGCGACCGGCGGCAGCAGCTTCGTGCGATGCGCTCGGGGCGGGGTTTGCCTGGAAGCCGAAGCGGTCCGCCACTTCGGAAGACCGGATCGGACGTACTTTCACATCGGACTCGCCGATCTTGAGCCACATGGGGGCCTCTTCCCCTTTCTGTACGAGCGCGAGTGAATCGTCGAGTGCGCGTTCCGCCAGTGCGGTTCCGTTCGCATCGATCAGGGCGCCGAGCATCGTGTCGAGATCCCGGTCGTCGACGACGCCGATACCATGCTCCGTCTCGAGGAGCATCGCACCCTGCTCATCGATCCAGGCGCCGGAAACCGCCGTTACGCGTTGGCCGGTATGCGCCTCCATCGCCATCGAGCTCTGCGGAGTCGCGACGCGGTAGACGAACGGAGTGTACTGGAGCTCGACGAAGACGCGCTGCGGCCCGTTCTGGAAGAACCACCGCCCTTCGCTGTCGCGCTCGTAATTCCGCGCGATGTAAGTGGTGACGGTGGTGTTGCTGATGGGTTCTCCCTGAAGAAGCCAATTGCCTCGTCGATCCAGCGCCAGCCAGCCGTAAACAGCTGGCACATCGGGCCATTTGGCCATGCCGCGTAGGACCCGGTCATCCATATCGTTATCTCACTCGGGAGTGTTGAGCGTGGAGCAGTTCACCTGCAGCGCGAGCAAACTACGGGCCGGTAAATCGCGAACAGCCGAACGCGCATCGCGTCGGCTGCTATCGGTTCACTGCTCCTCGGCCTGCGCGGTCTTGCTGTGCAGCGCCGCGAGCTCTTTCTGCACGTTCGGCGGAACGGGCTCGTAGTGCGACAGCTCGATCGAAAACGAGCCTTGCCCGGCGGTCACGGATTTCAGACGGGCCTGATAGTTGTTGAGCTCCGAGAGCGGCACTTGCGCTCTGATCGCTACCGTACCGGGTGCGATCGTGTCGGTGCCACTGATCTGGCCGCGCTTCGAGGAAATATCGCCGGCGATATCGCCCATCTTCGGCTCCGGCGCGGTGATTTCGAGTTTCACGATCGGCTCGAGCACAATCGGCCGCGCTTTCGCGATCGCATCCATGAAGGCGCGCTTGCCTGCCGAGATGAACGCAACCTCTTTGGAATCCACGGGGTGATGCTTGCCGTCATAGACGGTCACGCGCACATCCTGCACCGGATAGCCGGCGATCGGCCCCGCGTCGAGCACCTGGCGCACACCTTTTTCCACAGCCGGAATGTACTGTGTCGGAATGACGCCGCCTTTGACCGCGTCGACGAACTCGAAACCCGCGCCGCGCTGAAGCGGCTCGACTCGCAG